>NZ_JBQILM010000029.1:0-25721 GCF_056797215.1 Evtepia sp. | reverse complement strand
GCGTCGCAGGCCTCCACGTGTTGGATGTTCACATCCTTCTCACAGCCGAAGGCCACCTCTTCCAGGGTCAGGGTGAGGTTGGAACGGAGGGTCTTGCCCTTAGCTGGGCCAGTGCGGCTCTGTCCGCCGCCGCCCCCGCCAAAGCCGCCAAAGCCCCCGAAGAAGGATTCAAAAATATCCCCCATGTCGAAGCCGCCAAAGCCCCCGCCGGGGCCGCCGGCACCGAAGTTGGGGTCCACCCCCGCAAAGCCAAACTGGTCGTATTTGGCCCGCTTCTCCTTGTCGGACAGGACTTCGTAGGCCTCATTGATCTCCTTGAACCGGGCCTCGGCGGCCTTGTCGCCGGGATGGAGGTCCGGGTGGTTCTCCTTGGCCAGCTTCCGGTATGCTTTTTTCAATTCCGCCTCTGTGGCATTTTTGTTCACGCCCAGGGCCTCGTAATAATCTCTTTTATTTGTATCAGCCATCGCTGCTCACCTCAAATCCATTGGCAAAGCCCACAGCCAGAGGGCTGTGGGAACGCCGGAGAGGGCCGAAGGGGGTTCTCCCCCTTCGGCTCTCCCCGCAGATATTATAAACTTGTTTTTACTGGTCGTCAACCACTGTATAGTCCGCATCTACCACATTGTCGTTGCCACCCGGTGCGGCACCGCCGGGGGCTGCACCGCCCATGTCCGGTCCCGGGTTGGGGCCAGCGCCCTGGTCGCCGCCGGCCTGCTGGTACATCTTCTCGCTGACCTTGTAGAAAGCCTGGGTCAAGCGCTCGGTAGCGGTCTTGATGGCCTCGGTGTCGGTGCCCTTCAAGGCCTCCTTCACCTTGTTGATCTCCGTTTCCAGCTCGCTGACCTCACCGGCATCCAGCTTATCCTTCATCTCTTCCAGGGCCTTTTCGCTCTGGTAGACCATCTGGTCGGCCTGGTTCCGGGTGTCAATCTCCTCCTTGCGCTTGGCGTCCTCGGCAGCGAACTGCTCCGCCTCCTTGACGGCCTTCTCCACGTCCTCCTTGGACATGTTGGTGGAGGAGGTGATGGTGATGTGCTGTTCCACGCCGGTACCCAGGTCCTTGGCGGAGACGTTCACGATGCCGTTGGCGTCGATGTCGAAGGTGACTTCGATCTGGGGCACCCCCCGGCGGGCGGGGGCGATGCCGTCCAACTGGAAGCGGCCCAAGGTCTTGTTGTACTGAGCCAGCTCCCGCTCACCCTGAAGCACGTGGACCTCCACGCTGGTCTGGTTGTCGGCAGCGGTGGTGAAAATTTGGCTCTTCTTGGCGGGGATGGTGGTGTTGCGCTCGATGAGCTTGGTGTTCATGCCACCCTGGGTCTCAATGCCCAGGGACAGGGGTGTCACGTCCAGCAGCAGCAGGCCCTTCACATCGCCCACCAGCACGCCGCCTTGCAGGGCTGCGCCCATGGCCACGCACTCGTCGGGATTGATGCCCTTGAAGCCCTCCTGGCCGGTGATCTTCTTCACCGCCTCCTGGACGGCGGGGATACGGCTGGAACCGCCCACCAGCAGGACCTTGGACAGCTCAGAGGCGCTGAGCCCGGCATCGGACATGGCCTGACGGACGGGGCCCATGGTGGCCTCCACAAGGTGAGCGGTGAGTTCGTTAAACTTCGCCCGGGTGAGGGTCAAGTCCAGGTGCTTGGGGCCGGTGGCGTCGGCGGTGATATAGGGCAGGTTGATGGCGGAGGAGGTGACGCCGGAGAGCTCGATTTTGGCCTTTTCGGCGGCCTCCTTCAGGCGCTGCATGGCCACCTTGTCGCTGGTAAGGTCCACGCCCTCGCTCTTTTTGAACTCCGCAGCCATCCAATCCATGATGCACTTGTCAAAGTCGTCGCCGCCCAGACGGTTGTTGCCGGCGGTGGCCAGGACTTCGATGACCCCGTCGCCAATCTCCAGGATGGATACGTCGAAGGTGCCGCCGCCCAGGTCATAGACCATGATCTTCTGGTCGTTCTCCTTGTCCACCCCGTAGGCCAGGGCCGCGGCGGTGGGCTCGTTGATGATACGCTTGACCTCCAAGCCGGCGATTTTCCCGGCGTCCTTGGTGGCCTGGCGCTGGGCGTCGGTGAAGTAGGCGGGGACGGTAATCACCGCCTCGGTGACGGTGCTGCCCAGGTAGCTCTCTGCGTCTGCCTTGAGCTTTTGCAGGATCATGGCGGAGATTTCCTGGGGAGTGTAGCTCTTGCTGTCGATGTTCACTTTATGGTTGGAACCCATCTCCCGCTTGATAGAGATCACGGTGCGGTCGGGGTTGGTGATGGCCTGGCGCTTGGCCACCTGACCCACCAGGCGTTCGCCGTCCTTGGAGAAAGCCACGATGGACGGGGTGGTGCGGTTGCCCTCTGCGTTGGCGATCACGACGGCCTCGCCGCCCTCCATTACAGAAACGCAGGAATTGGTGGTACCCAGGTCGATGCCGATGATTTTAGACATAACTGTTTTCCTCCTTATTTTCAAACAGTAAACCGTATGTGTTACGTTTTATATACGTTGTTGTTTTATATGATAAACTTGAGTGTATGCTCAATTTGCTACCTTAACCATAGCGTGGCGGATGATTTTATCCCCCAGCTTGAACCCGGCCTGGAATACCTCGGCCACGGTGTTTTCCCCCAGGGCTTCGTCCTCGCAGTGCATCACCGCGTTGTGGACAGCAGGGTCGAAGGGCTCTCCCTGGGCGGGGATTTCCTCTAGCCCCAGCTTTTCCAGCACGGTTTTCAGCTGGGTCATGGTCATCTGGACTCCCTTGGCATAGGCCTCGTCGGTACACTCCTGTTTCAGGGCCCGGTCCAGGTTGTCATAGACGGGGAGGATCTCCTTCACGGTGTCCGCCTTGGCGTTGGTCCAAGCGGCGTCCTTTTCCTTCTGGCTGCGCTTGCGGTAGTTGTCATACTCCGCCAGCAGGCGCAGGTATTTGTCCTCCTGCTCCCGGAGCTGCTCCTGAAGGGCTTCCTCGGGGCTTTTTTCCTCCGGTGCGGGGGCCTCGGCCTCGGGGCCGTTCTCTTGGCTGGGGCTGTCGGGGGTCTCCACGTCCGCCTGCTCCTCCAAGTTCTCCATCTCTTGCTGACTCATTGACTCGGTCAACCTCCTTCGTTCTCGTTGCCCGTCCCCCCAGGGGGCGGGATCTCGCCCTTGCCAAACATCCTGGACAGCCCTTCGGCAAAGTAGGACAGCCGGGCCGCCAGGTCTGCATAATCCATTCTCGTGGGGCCTACCACCCCAATGACGCCTTGCATCCCGCCGCCGATGTCATAGCTGGCCATCACTACGCTGGAATCCTTCAGCTCGTCGGCTACGTTCTCGGGGCCGATGAGAATGCGTACATTCTCCCCCTGGATCACCGGCAGGCTGGCGCTGTCCCCCATCTCGGCCAAGTAGTTCATCAGGGGTTCCGCCTTTTCCAGGCTCCGGTACTCCGGGTGAGCCAGGAGGTTGGGGATGCCCGCGGTGTGGACCACATTGTTTTCCAGCTCCTCCAACACCTCTATGGCGAAGGATACCACCAGCTCAATGAGCCCGTAGGCCTCTTCCCCGGCATGGCTGGCCACCTTCATCAGGGCGGGGCTGAGCTGGTCCAGGGTCAGCCCGGTGAAGGAGGTGTTGAGCAGGGTGCTGAGCAGTTGCAGCTGGGTGTCGGACACGGGGTCGCTGGGACGGAAAAGCTTATTTTTCACCACTTGGGCGTCGGTCATGAGCACGGCGATGAAGGCCTTTTCCTCTACCATCAGCAGGTCATAGCGGACGATGGCGGCCTTTTTGGTCCCCTTGGTCAGGGCGAAGGTGGGGTATTTGGTCAGTTGGGAAACGATCTTCCCCGCCTCGCTCATCACCTGGTCCATCTGGCGCATTTTCAGGTGGAGGGCTTCGTTGATCCGCTCCGTCTCCTGGATGCTCAGCCGGTGCTGCTCCATGAGCTCGTTGACATAGAGCCGGTAGCCCTTGGGGGAGGGGATACGCCCGGCGGAGGTATGGGGCTGTTCCAGATAGCCCAGGTTTTCCAGCTCAGCCATCTCGTTGCGGATGGTGGCGGAGGAAACCTTCAACCCCGCGCTCTCCACGATGGCCTTGGAGCCCACAGGCTCGGCCGTTTGGATATAGTTTTCCACCACGGCCCGCAGGATTAACTTTTTCCGCTCCGACAGTTCCATGGGGGCTCACCCTCCTTTGCCCCGAAGTTTAGCACTCATCTTCTCTGAGTGCTAACGCTACTCTAGCACTTTGCCCCAGGAATGTCAAGGGCTCGGGGACAAATCCAGGTTTATTTTTTCCGCATTTCATACTTTTCATGATTTTCAACAGAGAGTTTGCCAAATCCGGGGCTGTTTTTTCACCTTGTTGCATAGAGTGCCAAAAGCGGCTGTCCCAAAAGAGACAGCCGCTTTCCAGCGCAGCAAAAGGGATATCACCCCCCTACCACCATTTCCACTCCATTCTCTTGTAAAACCAGCGGGAAGGTTTCACCCCTCAGAAGTGCCGTTCACCCTCTAAGCTCCCCGACACATGGTTGATGAACTGTTGGGCCGTCCGCCCGGACACGCCCCCGTGGCGCAGCTCCCACTTGTTTGCCTCCGCCAGCAACGTCTCCTGGGGAATGCCCACCCCCTGCCGCTGGGCCAAGGTAAGGACGATCTCCTGGAACTGGCTGCGGTTGGGTATGGAGTAGTTGATGCGCACCCCAAAGCGGGCAGAGAGGGAGAGCTTTTCCTCCAAGGTGTCGGAGCGGTGGACCTCGTTTTGCAGCTCCATATCCCCCCGGTCCTTCCAGGTCTCCCGGATGAGGTTGCGGCGGTTGGAGGTGGCGTAGAGGAGGACGTTGTCCGGCTTGGTCTCCACCCCGCCCTCGATAACAGCCTTCAGGAACTTATACTCCACCTCGTTCTCCTCGAAGGAGAGGTCGTCGATGAAGATGATGAAGCGGTAGTTGCGGTTTTTCACCATGGCAATCACCGCCGACAGGTCCTGGAACTGGTGCTTGTACAACTCAATCATCCGCAAGCCCTGGTCGTAATACTCGTTGATGAGAGCCTTGACGCTGGAGGATTTCCCCGTCCCGGCGTCGCCGTAAAGCAGGGCGTTGTTGGCGCTGCGCCCCGCCAAGAACGCCTCGGTGTTGGCCCGGAGCTGTTGCTTCTGGCTCTCGTACCCCACCAGGTCCCGGAGCATCACCTTGTCCGTGTTGTAGATGGGGAGCAGCTCCACCCCACGGGGGCCGCTGCGGATTCGGAAGGCCTTATTCAGCCCCAGCAGCCCCACGCCATAGCGGCGGTAGTGGTCTGTAACCAAGGCGAAAAAGGCCTCCTCGTCCGGAGCCTCCGCCAGGGCGTGGCTGAGCTGGCGGACCTTTTCGCTGACATTCTTATTATACCGCCGCTCGTGCTTGGCGATGGCCTGATAGTGGCAGAGGGTGGAGAAGCAGTCGATGCCTAAGTCCTGTTCCAGGGGCGTAAAATCGTAGTGGAACAGGGCGCGGAACACAGCAAAGTCCTCCTTGGCAAAGTGGTGGACAGAGCCCACC
Source organism: Evtepia sp. (assembly GCF_056797215.1). NCBI lineage: Bacteria > Bacillati > Bacillota > Clostridia > Eubacteriales > Evtepia > Evtepia sp. Next base: position 20,197 of record NZ_JBQILM010000029.1, on the reverse strand, counting down.
TGCTCCCCCGCCCGCTCGGTGATAAGGCTGAAGGAGTTCTCATTGGTCATCAGTAGGAAGGTTAAGTAATTCTGCCACAGGTTTTCGTCAAAGCCGTAGTCGGTGGCCAGGTCCAACAGACGCTTCACCTGGCGGTACAGGCCCCGGATCAATTCCTGGCGGGGGTATTCCCCCTCCTTCCATGCTTGGAACAGCTCCGCCAAGCGGCGCAAGATGCTCTCCTCTTCCAACTCACCGTATAACAAGAGACGGGATACCAATTGATCCATGATTGAAACACTCCTTCTTTGTTCTTCAAGAATTGACAAATTCCGCAGTTGAATGCTATACTAGCCTTACCGGTTCGCAAGGACTGGTCAGAAGGGTATTGCCACTACGGTGGGCGGCTTAGCTATATCCTCCGAAAGGAGGTGATGCGTTTTGCCTATCTCTATCACGTTCCATATTTTTGGAGTTACCGTGAGTATACGGATAAAAGGCAGAAACCGCCACCCTGGCCGGTGACGGTTTCTATACAAACCTATAAGCACTCCTAAGGGGCTAAGCCGTAACACTGGCAGCCCTTCTGTTTTTTATTATACACTGTTTCTTCGCAGCTTGTCAAGCCGCAAACATACAGTGGAGCAAAAGCCTTACCGATGTCCTCATCGGTAAGGCTTTTGTCTGTGGTATGGGAATTACTCCACCACCACCCGCCACCCGAAGGGGTCTTCCAACCGGCCAAGCTGGATGCCAGTGACGGTGTCGTAAAGCTTCTGGCTCACAGGCCCGATTGCGCCGCCGCCGATGGTCATGACCTCGTCCTTGTAACGCAGCTTGCCCACAGGGGAGATCACCGCGGCGGTACCGCTGCCAAAGCACTCCTCCAGCTTCCCGTCCCTCTGGGCTTGGAGGAGCTCTTCCACAGAGACCTTGCGCTCCTCTACCTCCATGCCCCAGGAGCGGCACAGCTCCAACACGGAATTCCGGGTGATGCCGGGGAGGATGGAGCCGTTGAGCACGGGGGTAACGATCTTGCCGTCGATCTTGAAGAAGATATTCATGGCCCCCACTTCCTCAATGTACTTGCGCTCCACGCCGTCCAGCCACAGCACCTGGGAGTAGCCGTCGCCATGGGCCTTCACCTGGGCGGCCAGGGAGGCGGCGTAGTTGCCGCCGGTTTTGGCATAGCCCATGCCGCCCCGGACTGCCCGGACGTAATCGTCTTCAATCCAGATGCCCACTGGCTCCAAGCCGCTCTCGTAATAGGCCCCGGAGGGGGAGAGGATAATCATAAACAGGAAGGTCTCCGACACATTCACCCCCAGGAAGGGTTCCGTGGCGATGATGAAGGGGCGGATATACAGGGAGGTGCCAGGCTCCGTGGGGATCCAGTCCTGGTCCACAGCCACGATGGCCTTCACTGCCTGGACATAGTCCTCCACAGGCACCTGGGGGATACACAGACGGTCGTTGGTGTCGTTGGTGCGCTTGGCGTTCATATCCGGGCGGAAGAGGTAGTTGGTGCCGTCATCGCCCTTGTAGGCCTTCAAGCCCTCGAACATCTCCTGGCCGTAGTGGAACACCATAGCGGCGGGAGAAATGGTCAGATCGTGGTAGGGCTCAATGCGGGGATCATGCCAGCCCTTGCCCCTGGTATAGTTCATGAGGAACATGTGGTCGGTAAAAATCCGGCCAAAGCCCAACTTCCCCGTGGGCTTTGCCTTAGGGCTGGTGGTTCGTGTGACTTTGATATCCAGCATGAGAAATCATCCTTTCAACTTTTTAATACGGCCAGATGAGTTTTCGTCCACCTTTTCCAAAAGGTGGCGGAGTCCAGAGGCAGAGCCTCTGGTGGGTTTGGGCGAAGCCCAACCGAACTGTCGTCAAATGCTCAGGATCGCGCCCTTGTCCGCAGAGGACACCAGCTTAGCATACCGGGCCAGATACCCCGTCTTGATCTTCGGCTCCGGGCACACCCAGGCGGCTCTCCGCTTCTCCAACTCCTCGTCGCTGACCTCCAAGGTAATCTTGCAGTTGGGGATGTCAATGGCGATCATGTCCCCTTCCTCCACCAGGGCAATGTTGCCGCCGGCGGCAGCCTCAGGGCTCACGTGGCCGATGGCCGCCCCACGGGTGGCCCCGGAGAAGCGCCCATCGGTGATGAGGGCCACGGACTCGCCCAGGCCCATGCCGCAGATGGCAGAGGTGGGGTTGAGCATCTCCCGCATCCCGGGGCCGCCCTTGGGGCCCTCATAGCGGATGATCACCACGTCCCCGGGGTGGATAGCCTTGGCGTAGATCTGCCCAATGGCCTCGTCCTCGGAGTTGAACACCCGGGCAGGCCCCCGGTGGACCATCATCTCCGGCGCCACGGCGGACTGCTTCACCACGCAGCCGTCGGGGGCCAGGTTGCCCTTCAGTACGGCGATGCCGCCGCTCTGGGAATAGGGGTTTTCCAGGGGCCGGATGATGCTCTCGTCCCGGTTGTTGACCCCCTCTAGGTTTTCCGCCAGGGTCTTGCCGGTGCAGGTCATCAGGCTGGTGTCCAGCAGGTTCTTCTTGGTAAGCTCCTTCATGACAGCCAGCACACCCCCGGCCCGTTCCAAATCCTCCATGAAGGTGTCCCCCGCTGGGGCCAGGTGGCAGAGGTTGGGGGTCTTGGCGCTGATGGCGTTGGTGGCGTCCAAATCCAGCTCCACCCCGGCCTCATGGGCAATGGCGGGGAGGTGAAGCATGGTGTTGGTGGAGCATCCCAGGGCCATGTCCACCGTCTCCGCGTTGTGGAACGCGGCAGGGGTCATGATGTCCCGGGGCTTGATGTCCCGCTTCACCAGCTCCATAATCTGCATCCCCGCGTGCTTGGCCAGGCGCAGCCGGGCGGAGTAGGGGGCGGGGATGGTCCCGTTGCCGGGAAGGGCCATGCCGATGGCCTCCGTGAGGCAGTTCATAGAGTTGGCGGTGTACATACCGGAGCAGGAGCCGCAGCTTGGGCAGGCGTTCTCCTCATACTCCCGGACCCCCGCCTCGTCCAGGGTCCCGGCGTGGTAGGCCCCCACAGCCTCAAACATATGGCTGAGGCAGGTGCGGCGGCCGTCATTCAAGTGCCCCGCCAGCATGGGCCCACCGGAGACAAAGATGGTGGGCACATTCACCCGGGCCGCCGCCATGAGCAGGCCGGGGACGTTCTTGTCACAGTTGGGAATCATCACCAGGCCGTCGAACTGGTGGGCCATGGCCATGGCCTCGGTGGAGTCGGCGATGAGGTCCCGGGTGACCAGGGAGTATTTCATCCCCACGTGTCCCATGGCGATGCCGTCACACACAGCGATGGCAGGGAACTCCACGGGGGTACCTCCGGCGGCCCGGACTCCGGCCTTCACCGCCTCAGAGAGCTTGTCCAAATTCATATGGCCGGGGACGATCTCGTTATAGGAGCAGACCACACCGATGAGGGGCCGCTCCAACTCCTCCGCCGTGTAGCCCAAGGCGTAGAGCAGGGAGCGGTTGGGGGCGGCGGGGATACCTTTCGTTACTACATCAGAACGCATACGCGATACCTCCTGTATTTTCATGTTCTCCAAAAGCCCCGCCGCCCCCGGAGGGTGCGGCGGGGCGGGGCAATTAGTTGGATGCGGTGTCGGGGTCAGCGTCGTCGCCCCAGAGCATATTCTTGCGCAGGTCAGCGCCCACAGTCTCCATCTGGTGCTTGGCCAACAGGGCGCGCTTGGAGTTGAAGAAGGTGCGGCCGTTCTTGTTCTCGGCAATCCACTTGCCGGCAAAGGTGCCGTCCTGGATGTCGTTCAAAACCGCTTTCATATTGGCCTTGGTCTCTTCATAGGGCAGGATACGGGTACCGGAGACGTACTCGCCGTACTCTGCGGTGTCGGAGATGGAATAGTTCATCATGGCAACGCCGCCCTTGTTGATGAGGTCGATGATGAGCTTCATCTCGTGGATGCACTCGAAATAGGCGTTCTCCGGCTCGTAACCGGCCTCCACCAAGGTCTCGAAGCCCAGCTTCATCAGCTCCACCACGCCGCCGCAGAGGACAGCCTGCTCACCAAAGAGGTCGGTCTCGGTCTCATCGTGGAAGGTGGTCTCCATAATACCGGCCCGGGCGCCGCCGATACCGGCGATGTAAGCCAGGGCAATGTCATAGGCCTTGCCGGTGGCGTCCTGTTCCACGGCCACCAGGCAGGGCACACCCTTCCCCGCCACATACTGGCTGCGGACTGTGTGGCCGGGGCCCTTGGGGGCTGCCATGAACACGTCCACGTCGGCAGGGGGGGCAATCTGCTGGTAGCGGATGTTGAAGCCGTGGGCAAAGGCGATGGCCTTGCCGGCGGTGAGGTTGGGGGCGATGTCCCGGGCATACATCTCCGCCTGGGCCTCGTCGTTGATGAGGATCATAATGATATCAGCAGCCTTGGTGGCCTCTGCCACAGGCATTACGGTAAAGCCGTCTTTCTCCGCCACGGGCCAGGACTTGCCCCCCTGGCGCAGGCCGATGATCACGTCACAGCCGGAGTCCCGCAGGTTCAGGGCATGGGCGTGGCCCTGGGAGCCGTAGCCGACGATGGCGATTTTTTTGCCGTCAAGTTTGTTCAGGTCGCAGTCCTTCTCATAGTACATCTTTGCCATAGTTGAATTCTCCTTTTTCCTTGGTTTCTTCGTCAATGGTGTATTTTCCACGTTCCAGAGCGATCATGCCCGTGCGGACCAGCTCAATGATGCCAAAGCCTTCCAGCAGCTCCTGCACGGCGTCGGTCTTTTTCTCGTCGCCGATCACGGAGAGGGTCAGGGTCTCCTTGGACACGTCGATGATGGCGCCCCGGAAAATGTTGGCGATTTGGATGATCTCGTTCCTGTCCTCGCTGGACTTGGCCCGGACCTTATAGAGCACCAGCTCCCGGCGGATGGAATGGCTGGGGACCAGCAGCTTCACCGAATGGACGGGGACCATTTTGGCCAGCTGGTTGCAGATCAGCGCCGTATGGTTGTCGTTGGCGATAACCTCGATGGTCATGCGGGAAATGCTGGGGTCGTCGGTGGTGCCCACCGCCAAAGACTCCACGTTGAAGCCTTTCCGGGAGAACAGGCGGGAGATCTGGGACAACACGCCTGACTCGTTCTCCACCAGCACCGATAAGGTACGCAGTTTCACTTCTTCCATTACGCTTGCCTCCTCTCGTTAGTTCACCAGGAACTCGGTGATGTGGGTGCCGCCGTTGACCATGGGCCGCACCAGCTCACCTTCCTGGATCTGGCAGTCGATGACATAGCCCAGGCCCTGGGCCTGCTGTTCCAGGGCGGCCTGGATGGCGGTCTCCAACTCCTCCACGGTGCGCACCGTGGCCCCGTCCAGGCCGTTGGCCTGGGCCAGCTTTACGAAGTCGGGGCCCCGCTCGGTGGTGGTCTGGTAGAAGCGCCGGTCATAGGTGAGCTCTTGCCACTGGCGGACCATGCCCAGCCGGTGGTTGTTCATCACCACGGTGATAACGGGCGCCTTGTAGAACTCCTCGGTGGACAGCTCGTTGCAGTTCATACGGAAGGAGCCGTCGCCGGTGATGTGGATAACGGTCTTGTCCGGGTTGCCCAGCTTGGCCCCGATGGCGGCCCCCAGGCCAAAGCCCATGGCGCCGAAGCCGCCGGAGGTAAGGAGCTGGCCTGGGTAGTCAAAGTGGAAGTGCTGGATGGCCCACATCTGGTGCTGGCCCACATCGGTGGCCACCACCGTGTCCTGGGGGCAGATACGGGCCAGGGTGTCCAAAATCTGCTTGGGCGAGAGGATGCCAGGGGTCTCGTCGTAACGGGTCTCGGTGGGGAAGGAGAACACATAGTTCTTCCATTCCGTGTGGTCGTATTTGGGGACCTTCCGGTTCAGCAGCTCCAACACCTGGCGGGCGCTGCCGATGATGTGGTGGTCGGTCTGGATATTTTTGTTGATCTCCGCCCGGTCGATGTCAATGTGGACAATCTGGGCCTGCTTGGCAAAGGTGGCGGGCTTCAGGGCCACCCGGTCGGAGAAGCGGCAGCCCACGGCAATGAGCAAATCGCAGCCGTCGCAGGCCATGTTCGAGGCCTTGGAGCCGTGCATGCCGATCATCCCGGTGGCCAGGGGGTCCCGCCCCTCGATGCCGCCGGCCCCCATGAGGGTGATGGCTACCGGGGCGTCGATGCGCCGGGCAAACTCCCGGAACTCCTCATGGGCCCGGCTGCGGACCACGCCGCCGCCACAGATGAGCATGGGCTTCTTGGCCTGGTCGATCATCTCCACCAGCTTGTTCACGTCGTCCTGGTCGGGCTCAGGCATTTTCAGGCTAGAGGTCCGGGCCCGGCGGATCAGGGCAGCCAGGCGTCCGGAGCTGGCGTGCTTGTCCCGGGGCAGGTATTCATACTCCGCCTTCTCCGCGGTGACATTCTTGACAATGTCCACCAGCACCGGGCCGGGGCGGCCGCTGCGGGCGATGGCGAAGGCCTCCCGGACGATGTCCGCCAGGGAAGCGGCATCCCGGACCAGGTAGGTACACTTGGTGATGGGCATGGTGATCCCGGTGATGTCCACCTCCTGGAAGGCATCCTTCCCGATCAGGTTTTGGTTGACGTTACAGGTGATAAAGACCACCGGGGACGAGTCCATGTAGGCGGTGGCGATGCCTGTGGTCAGGTTGGTGGCGCCGGGGCCGGAGGTGGCCAGGCACACGCCCACCTTGCCGGTGGAGCGGGCATAGCCGTCGGCGGCGTGGGACGCCCCCTGCTCATGGGCGGTGAGCACGTGGGTGATACGGTCTCTGTACCGGTACAGCTCGTCGTAGACATTGAGGATGGTGCCGCCGGGGTAGCCGAACACCAGGTCGACCCCCTGCTCTAGCAGGCACTCCATCAGGATCTTTGCGCCGGTCATTTCCATTCTGTTTCCTCCTCTTCTTTCTGGAAAAGCTCTGTGGCTCTCTGCACGGATGGTGGGAACTGTTGGAAGCAACAAAAAAGCCCTGTGGTTTTCACGCGCCAAACGTCAAACCACAAGAGCTTTTGTCCTTGTTCCGTTCCGTTTCCGCCCCCTAAGATTTTAGGGGGTGGCTACATGGAATGCGGCCTCTTCGCTTTTGGACACGACGTTTGGCATGATCTCAGGTACTACGACGCCCAGTACGGGCAGACCCAGGATCATGCTGGTAATGACGATGCTGTTGTGTCCTGCGAAGAAGCGTTTCATAAACCTAGCCTCACTTCGCCCCCAAAGGGGGGCGGCTTTCCTTCTTTTCCAACAAGATAGCACGTTCTCCCCGCCGTGTCAATCGTTTTTTTCGCTTTTTTTGATTTTGTTGCCTTGACAGTTTTTTCACCCTGTTTTTTTGTCAAATGCCGGCCTGGTTCTTAGCAATTTGTTTCCATTTCCCGGATGATATCATAAAGTTTCTGGTTCACCGGGGCCCGCATCCCAAAGCGCTTGGCCAGGGCCAACACCGTACCGGCGAAGAGCTCCACCTCGCTTTTGCGCTTTGCCAGGCCGTCCTGGCGCATGGAGGGCATCCCCTGGGGGTTCAGGGCGTCCAGCACGGCCACATACTCCTCCATATCCTTCTGGGTCACCAATACCCCCATGCAGGCCCCCACCTTCCGGGCCTCCTGCATGGCGGCCAGCATGGTGTCCCGGACCTCCCCTGGCACCTGGGCCGCGCCGTAGTTGCACTGGTAGGCCATGCAGGCCTGGTTGACGCCCACGTTGAGCATAAACTTGCACCACATCCGGTGCTCCACGTCCGCCTCCTTTTCCACCGCCAGCCCGGCCCGTTGGAAGAGGGCCACCACCTGGTCCACCTTTTCCTCCCGGTCAAAATAGTCCTCCGCCGGACGGCCGATGTAGGTGATGCCCCGGCTTTGGCAGCGCAGACGGTTCCCCTCCCGGACGGCATCCATCCCCTGGGTAACAGTATACAGGACCTTTGCCGGGCCAAAGGCGGCGCTGAGGGTCTCCTCGCTGGACACACCGTTGAGCAGGGAGAGGATGACCGTGTCCTCCCCCACCACCGGCTCCGCCAGGGCAATGGCGTCCTCCAAGTCCGGGGATTTTACGGCAAAGATCAAAAGCTGGGCAGGGCCGTCGCTGCCGTCGGAGAAGCGGAAGTCGCAGGGCTCCCCATTGTAAAAAGCCCCCTCCCGGCGGTAGCGCTCCAAGCGTTCCCCGTCGGCCAAAAAGCGCACCTGCTCCGGTCCCAGGCACTTCACAAAGGCGTCCCCAAAGAGGATGCCCAGGGCACCCATCCCCACAAAGGTCACGTGTTCCATCATCGTCTCGTCCTCCTGCTGTCGTTTCTTTTTTCCCATTGTAGCAAGGTTCCCCCACTTGCGCAAGGGGGCTTCCCCCCTTCCCCCCGCTCCCCAGGGAATTTTCCCATCCCTCAACTGCAAAATCGTATGGTTCACACAGCCCCCGGAGAGGCAGCGGCTCTCCGGGGGCTGTGCTATACTATTCTTGTCCCTTCCTATTCCGGATAAAAATGTCCCCAGCCCCAAAGCTCCGCCCCTTTTCAAACCCTCCCCGCCGTGCTATACTGAAACAAAGGGAACAACATTCCCCTTTCTTCCCCTTTTCTTTATGATTTTTTAAGGGAAACTTTAAGGAAATAACACGAAAGATATTGTATACTTATCCTATCCCCCCTGCCGGGGCAAGGGATACAGAAAAGGAGTCCTCCCCATGCGCAAGCAACTCCAAGCCCTCCGGGCCCGGATGGCCGAACACAAACTACAAGCCTACCTCATCCCCACCGCCGACCCCCACGGCAGCGAATACGCCGGGGCTCATTTTGCCTGCCGGGAATATGTCTCCGGCTTCACCGGTTCCGCCGGGACCCTCCTGGTGTTCCCCAACTGGGCGGGGCTGTGGACCGACGGGCGTTACTTCCTCCAAGCAGAGGAACAGCTCCGGGACAGCGGCATCCGCCTGATGAAGTCCGGGGAGCCAGGGGTGCCCACGTTGGAGGCATTTTTGAAAAAAAGCCTCCAGCCGGAACAAACCCTGGGCTTTGACAGCCGCTGTGTGGACGCCCGCACCGGCCGCCGCTACCACAAGCTGGTGAAAGGCCTGGGCGCCCGCCTGAATGGCCAGTTGGACCTGGTGGGGGAAATCTGGCCGGACCGTCCCCCCCGCTCTGCCCAAGCAGTCTGGGCCCTAGAGGAGGCGTATGCCGGGATGTGCCGCCGGGACAAGCTTCAGCAAATCCGAGAGGACATGCGGGAGCAAACGACAGACATTTTCCTCTTGACCGCTTTAGAGGACATCGCCTGGCTGCTGAACCTCCGGGGCGGGGACATCCCCTCCACCCCGGTATTCCTGGCCTACCTGGCCCTGGGGCAGGAGCATTGCACCCTATTTGCCCAGACGGCGTGCTTCTCCCTGGACCTGCTGGACCAGTTGGAGGCGGATGGGGTCTACCTGCGGCCCTATGAGGAATTTTACGCCTATGCCAACCGCATCCCCGCGGAGCAGCGGGTGCTGCTGGACAGCCGCCGGGTAAACACCAAGCTCCTCACCAGCATTCCCAGCGCCGTCCAGGTGGTCGACCGGCCCAACCCCACCCTGGCCAGAAAAGCGGCCAAAACCCCCACGGAGCAGGAGAACGCCAGAAAGGCCCATCTGTCCGACGGCATCGCCCTCACCCGCTTTATGTACTGGCTCAAAACCCAGGCGGGCTCCGCCGCCCTCACCGAATGCTCCGCCGCCGCCCACTTAGAAGAACTGCGCAAGGCCGATCCCCTGTATTTACAGCCCTCCTTCGCCCCCATCCTGGCCTACGGCCCCCACGGGGCCATTGTCCACTATGAGGCCACCCAGGAGAGTGACGCGGCCATCACCAACGCAGGCTTCCTCTTGGCGGACACCGGGGGCCACTACCTCAGCGGCACCACCGACTGTACCCGCACCTATGCCTTGGGCCCCCTGACGGCAGAGCAGAAAGCCCACTACACCGCCGTCCTCCGGGGGAACCTGAACCTGGCCGCCGCCCGCTTCAAGGCCGGCTGCACCGGGCGGAACCTGGACTACCTAGCCCGTGCCCCCCTGTGGGCCATGGGCCTGGACTACAACCACGGCACCGGCCACGGTGTGGGCCACCTGCTCAGCGTCCACGAGGGCCCGCAAAGCATCCGCAGCCGCCCTTTGGAAGCCAAAGAGGCCCCTCTGGTCCCCGGCATGATTACCTCTGACGAGCCGGGGCTGTATCTGGACGGCCAATACGGCATCCGCCTGGAAAACCTGCTCCTATGTGTGGAGGCAGAAACCACAGACTTTGGCCGTTTCCTGGCCTTTGAGACCCTCACCCTCACCCCCTTTGACCTGGACGCCATTGACCCCGCCCTGCTCACCCAGGAGGAGAAGGAGCGGCTCAACACCTATCACGCCAGGGTCTATGCCGCCATCGCCCCCCACCTGCCCCCAGAGGAGGCCCAATGGCTCCAAGGCGCCACCGCGCCCCTGTAACCCCCACACCGTTTCATCCCACAAAAAATCGGGCCACCCACTCCGGCGGCCCGTCTGTATGAAGGAGGTCCACCATGCCCACTGTCACCACCAGGCCACCTCGCCGCCCTGTCCCCAAGCGCTCCGGCGGCAAGCGGGTCCAGCCCCGGACCATCCGTCCCCTGCCCATTGTCCTCATCGCCTTAATCCTGCTGGCCCTGGTGGTCTTTGCCCTGCGCCTCAACCGGGAAGTCCCCTCCTGGGTGGACGTCCAGCTGGTCCGAGTCAACGGCAGCGGCCGCCGGGGAGAGGCCATTGGCAAGGTCCACGACATCGCCATCCACTATGTCGGCAACCCCGGCACCACCGCCCAGCAGAACCGGGATTTTTACAACAACCCCGACACCCAGGTCAGCTCCCACTTCCTCATTGGCTTGGAGGGGGAAATCATCCAATGTGTCCCCCTGGACGAGAAGTCCTCCGCCACCAACGAGCGCAACCGGGACACCATCTCCATTGAGGTCTGCCACCCCGACGCCGGGGGGGTGTTCACCGACGCCAGTTACCAGTCCCTGGTAAAGCTCACCGCCTGGCTGTGCGACAACTTCCACCTCAGCCGGGACCGGGTCATCCGGCATTATGACGTCACCGGCAAGCTCTGCCCCCTGCATTTTGTGGAGGACGAGGAGGCTTGGGAACAGTTTTTGGCAGATGTAAAAGCCTACTAAACAGGAAGCCGCTGGTTGGGCTTCTCTCCCGACCTGCCCAGAACACCGGACTTAGCCATCTGATCAAGCTGGCTAAGTCCTTTTCCTTGCCCTTTCCCCTCCTGCGCCGGATGCTTCCAGCCGCCCCAGCCATTCCCATTGACTTATTCTGTCTCCTTTTTTACAATTAAGTTACATTTTTGGCCAAGAAATGATACCATAGCAAAAGGAGACTATCCATGAAGAAATTACTGTCCCTTGGGCTGGCTCTGGCCCTCTCCCTGGCCCTGGCGGCCCCTGCCGGAGCAGCCAACTGTGCCCCCCGGCCCAGTTCCAGCGCCCTGCTGGGGTCCACCGCCGCCACCCTCACCGACATTCTCAGCCGCGCCTGCGGCTCTTCCGATTACAAGGACCTGAACCAGCTGCTGGGCAACGGTGCCTGCAACACCCAGCTCAAAGTGCTGCTGCAGCTTCTCTGCAACGGCAACAAGCCCAAGCCCCCGGTCCAGCCCCCGGAGGAGCCGAAGCCGGAACCCCCCAAGCCAGAGGAACCCAAGCCGCCCCAGCCGGACACCCCGGAACCCCCTGTGGTCCCCCCGGAGCAGCCCCCCGCCAACCCGGAGCCTGACCCACCCCAGGAGCCGGATGTCCCGGTGACACCGCCCTCCTCTCAGTACACCCTGGCCAACGGCAAGCCCATCACCACAGAGAATATCCAAGCCATCCTCTACGGCTTGAAGAGCAGCTATCCCGAGGGGATGCGCTGGACCAACGCCAACGCCTATTATAGTGCCCCCCTGAACACCATGGGCTATGGCTGCGCCGCCTTTGCCTTCCGTTGCAGTGACGCGGTGTTCGGCACCCTCCCCGTCACCGGCAAGCACTCCGACTTTAGCCGGGTCCGGGTGGGGGATATCCTGCGCATCAACAACGACAGCCATTCCGTGGTGGTCTTGGAGGTGAAGGGGGACAGCGTAGTGGTCACAGAGGGCAACTTTAACAGCTCCATCCACTGGGGCCGGACCCTCACCCGCCAAAGCCTCATCAACGGCAACTTTGTAGCCACCACCCGTTATCCCGCTTGAGTTGCCCCCGTTCCATACTGACACAAAAAACGAGCGTGTCTCCCCAAGGGGAGGACACGCTCGTTTGGTATTTCTCTTATTTCAGGTTGTTCAAGCTGCGCACAGAGGTAAGCAGGGCCTGCTCTCTCGTGGCGTTGGCATAGAATGCCGCCGCCTGGGCGCTGGTGGTGTTCTTGGGGGCGAAGAGGTTGTTGCCCATGCCGTTGATGATGCCGTTCTTTGCCATGAAATACACAGCAGCGTACGCGTAGTCGGAGATATCCCCGTCATCCGCGAAGCGGTTCACGCCGCTGGTATCCAGGGGGTAGTTGGCGTCTGTCTCAATGGTGTAGTTGGGATGGGCCACCTTTTTCACCACCCGGGTGAGCATGGTCGCCATCTGCTCCCGGCTGATCAGGTCGTTGGGGCCGTAGGTATCAAAGCCAGTGCCGTTGACGATGGCGAAATTGTAAGCCTTCAGGATGTAAAGCCGCTCTGCGCAGTCGATGTCCCGGAAGGGGTTGTCCATGGCAATGATGGTGCGGTTGCCGCTCATGGCCTCATAGAGCTTCACCGCCACCGCGGCGAACTCGCCCCGGGTGATCTGGCCCTTCAGGTCCTTGCCGATGAGCACGTCAGGGATCAAGTCATTTTCCAGGGCCTCCTTCAGCTCCGGGGTAGCCCAGTCAGAGGAGCCGCTCCATGCGTCATACTCCACCACGAAGCCCACATGGGACAGGGAGAAAAAGTCCTCCTCCCCCTTGATGCTGTTGTCGTTGGGGGCGTCGTTCCACTTCATGGCCTGGCTGCCGGGGAGGGCGGGGTTGGGCAGGCGGAGGATTTGCAGGCAGTCCTCCACGCCCCTGTGGTTGTCGGGCTCATCGGTATCCCAATTGGTGTAGCCAAAGCTCTCGCCGTTGACCCAGGTGAAGTTCCCCTGATCCCGGTGGCCTCCCAGCCAGTACTGGTTCTTGTTGCCCTTGGCAATGAGCTTTTCCACAAAGGCCTGTTCCCCAGGGGAGGTAATCACCGCCAGGTAGCCGCCATGGGTCACGGCGTACTCCTGGGCCTGGGACCAGGTCATACCCTGGTCCACCCGCTCATAGCGGTGGTCCCCATAGATGCTATCCTGAACCTCCTCATAGGCGTCGTTGGGCTTCTCCGCGTAGAAGCTATAGGTGCCTGTGTGGGCGTACACCTTCCCGGAGAGGATATAGTCATGGAGGGTAAGCTGTAGGTCCACGGTGTTATAGCCGCTGGGCCGCTCAATCCACTCTGTGGCGTCAAAGAAATACTCCCCATTTTCGTAGCGCACGTCCATATAGAACTTGCCCTCCTTGGCGTTGGTGCGGTCGGGGAGGTTGTAGAAGTCAAAGAGGGCTTTTACCTGGCCGTTCTCCTGGTACACGCTCAGGGTCACACCGGTCTGCCCCTGGGCGGCATAGTAATAGCCCTCGTAAACCCCCAAAATCTCCTCCATGGGCGGTGCGGCCTGGGCAGGCACCACCAGGAGCGCCCCCAGCAGCGCCAGGCTCAGCAGCAGGGAAACCCCTCGTCTCATCATTTTCATCTCTCATTTCCTCCTGTCCGCCGCCGGCCTCTCTCCTGGCCCGGCGGCTGTTTCTTGGTTCTTACTATATAACACAGGCCCCCATGGATAGGGGGCCCTGTGATTCGTACCGTTTGCCTTTATTTGATGTAGTAGTCGAAACCATAGCAGCTCTTTTCAAAGCCGTAGATCTCATAAAAGCGGTGGGCCTGGGTCCGGGGCATTCCGGAGTCCAGCACGATAGCCTTGCAGCCCCGTGCCTTGGCCAGCTCCTTGGCGTGGTCCATGAGCTTTACGCCGTTGCCCTTGCCCCGCTCGTCCTCGTTGGAGATGATGCTAGAGACATAGCAGGTGGGGCCGCACATCCAGAAGGTGTTGAAATACGCCCCGTGGCAGAAGCCGTGGTACTCGTCCCCGTCCATGAGGAAGAAGGCAAAGCTGTCCTCATCGGCCAGGACTTTTTCATAGACCTTGCGGGTCTCCTCTTTGTCGTAGGTGTTGTAGGTCCAGAGCTTGACGATGTAGTCAAAGGCTGCGTCAAAGTCCTCCATGGTTGCTGTCTTAAATTCCATAAAATCTACCCCCTCAGTTAGAGTCTGTATCTGTAGATACTATATATCTTTTCCGCCCTTCTGTCAATCTTTTTGGGCATTTTTATCCAGAATCTCCAGGACCAGGCCCGGGTTTTCCTGGGCGGCATCCGTCAGAACCCGCAGCAAGCGCCGGCCAAAGGGGCTTTCCTCCAATGCAGCGGTATTTTCCAGGGTCAGGTGGAAGTCTCCCGCCGTTAAGCAGTCGTGGAGGGCATCCAGGTTTCGCCCCCACCAGTCCGGCAGCTCCAAGGCTGCCCCCAAAAGGGCCAGGGCTTGGGTACGCTCCGTCAGCAGCCCGCCATCCAAACGCACAACTTCCATGGTCAGGGCTCCCCATAGAGCAGGTCAAAGCTCTCGTAATGATCCTCGGTATAATAAATGAGGCCGTCGTTGGAGTACACCAGGCGCTTGGCCCCACGGGAGTCCTCCCCCACGGTATCGATGTCGCACTCGTGGTAACTGCGCCCCTTGGCCTCGGGCAAGCGCTCCTCATAGTTGCCAAAGCTGCCGCCGCCGATGGCCGTGCCCTCCCCGGCGTAGGGCTCCACACTGCCGCCGCTCCACCCCAGCTGTTGGGCCTCCTGCTTGCTGACGTAGTTGCCGGGAAGATGGCCATAGAGATGGAGATATTGGGCCACTTCCTCCTTGCTGTTGTAGCTGCCATCCTCCGTGACGCTTTGGCCGGAGGCCTGTCCCGTGACAAAGCCTACAGCACCCAGCGCCTGCTTCCCGCAGGCCGCCAGGGAAAGCAGCATCGCCAGGGCCAGGAACAGGGCCGATAGACGTTTGATCATCGCATTCACACCATTTCTATCTATAAAATCCAGTGCAGCCAAACGCCGCACTGTCTGTATGATACCTGCTTTGGGGAAGCCTGTCAACCCACAGCAAATTCCATCTTTTCCCCCACAAATCATTGACCTTTATCGGAAATCGCAGTAGGATATAAAAACCAAACCCTACAAAACCATTGAAAGGCTGGCAGACCAACACCATGAAAACTAGGATCACAGAACTCTTTGGCATTGAATACCCCATCATCCAAGGGGCCATGCAGTGGCTCTCCAAGCCCAAGCTGGCTGCCGCAGTCTCCAACGCCGGGGGGCTGGGTACCATCAATATGACCACTTATGAAAATCCCGACGACTTCCAGGCGGACATCCAACGCTTAAAGTCCCTCACCGATAAGCCCTTCTGCGTCAACCTATCCCTGCTCCCGGACACCAAGCCCGACGGCCCCATCAAGGGCTTCCTCCAAGCCATCGTGGAGGAAAAGGTCCATATCATTGAGACCGCCGGCAGCAGCCCCAAGCCCTTTATGGACACCCTGAAAGGGGCAGGCTGCGTGGTTATGCACAAGATCCCCGACTCCCGCTTTGCCCACACCGCCCAAGATGTAGGCTGCGACGCGGTGTGTATCGTGGGTTATGAGGGGGGCGGACATCCCGGCATGGCCGGGGTGGGCTCCATCGTCCAGTGGCCTCTGACCACCGAGCGCTGCACCATCCCCGTGGTGGGGGCCGGGGGGATATGCGACGGGCGGAGCATGTACGCCGCCCTGGCCATCGGCCTGGATGGGGTCATGGTGGGCACCCGCTTCCTCATGGCCCAGGAGACGGAGATCGGCCCACATCTGCGCCAGCTGGTGCTGGACTCCAAGGAAACGGACACCGTCCTCACCCAACAGAGCATCCGCAACGCCCTGCGCTCCCTGCGCACCCAGGGGGCTCTGGACATCATCGAGTTTGAAAAGAGCGGCCCCAGCTTCGACCAGCTCTACCCCATGATCCGGGGCACCGTCACCCGGGCCGCCTTTGAACAGGACAATCCCCAGGCTGCCCAGATCGCCATGGGCCAGGTCCTGGGCCGCATCCACGATGTGAAGCCCGCTGCGGAAATCATCCAGGAGATGATGTCGGAGTTCCAGCAAATGCACCAGCGGGTCAATGCCATGCTGTGAGCACAAAAGGGCCGCCACGACGGCAAGGCTCAGTGAAGTACGCCCCAGGCAAAAAGAGCCCCCCGGAGAGGACCCAACTCTCCGGGGGGTTCTTTGGGCTGTGAATCTATGGATAGTACTCACATTCCTTACATTCCTTACATTCCGAGGGTATTATGGCACACTCCCCCGGCAAATGCAAGAGGGTAGGTAAATTTTATTTCCGTCTCCCGCCCCGCCCGGTTTTCCTGGGCAGTTTTTTGTCCTGGGCGGCTGTACGCCGGGGCTCCTTGGGTTTTCCCTTGGGGGTATCCTGCCCCTTAGCCACACGCACCGGCCGCAGGAGACAGTCGGGGCCGTAGCCCACCAAATCCCCCCGTCCTGCCTTGTGGAGGGCCTCCATCACCAGCCGCCGCTTCTCCGGCCGCTTCCACTGGAGCAGGGCCCGCTGCAATTCCTTCTCGTGGGGGCTGCGGGGTACGTACACCGGCTCCATGGTCCGGGGGTCCAGGCCGGTATAGTACATGCAGGTGGAGAGGGTGCCTGGGGTGGGGTAAAAATCCTGGACTTGCTCTGGCTGGCGGCCGGTTTTGTTCAGCCACTGGGCCAGGGCAATGGCATCCGCCAGGGTACTCCCTGGATGGGAGGACATCAAATAGGGCACCAAAAATTGGTTTTTCCCGTACTTCTGATTCAGCCTCCTATACTTCTCTTGGAAGCGCTCATAGGCCCCGATGTGGGGCTTGCCCATGGCGTCCAGCACGTGGCCCACGCAATGTTCCGGGGCCACCTTCAGCTGGCCGCTGATGTGGTGCTTCACCAGGTCTGCGAAAAATTCCCCATTGGGGTCTTTGAGCAGGTAGTCAAAGCGGATGCCGGAGCGGATGAAAACCTTTTTCACCCCCGGGATGGCCCGGAGCTTGCGCAAAAGCTGTAGGTAATCCCGGTGGTCGGCGTCCAGGTTTGGGCAAGGGCTTGGGGCCAAGCAATCCCGTTTTTTACACAGGCCGTGGGTGCGCTGTTGCTTGCAGGAGGGCCGGCGGAAGTTGGCCGTAGGCCCTCCTACGTCGTGGATATAGCCCTTAAAATCTGGCTCCTGGGTCAGGGCTGTCACCTCTCGAAGGACACTCTCATGGCTGCGGGAGGTCACCATCCGCCCCTGGTGGAAGGCCAGGGAGCAAAACTTACAGGCCCCAAAGCAGCCCCGGTTGTGGATGACAGAAAAGCGCACCTCCTCAATGGCAGGCACGCCCCCCTGGCCGTCATACACCGGATGGGGCCGCCGCTGGTAGGGCAGCTCCGCCACGGCGTCCAGCTCTTGGGTGTTCAGGGGCATGGCCGGGGGATTGACAATGAGATATTGTTCCCCGTGGGGCTGGATCACCGCCCGGCCCCGGATGGGATCGTGCTCGTCGTACTCCACCAGGTTTGCTTGAGCATAGGCTTTTTTGTTGGAAGCCACCACCTCATAAGGGGCCACCTGAACCGCAGGGAAGCCACAGGTGTCGGGGCTTTGGGCGGCGAAACAGGTTCCCCGTACCCCAGTGATCTCCCCCACCGGGATCCCCTTGGCCAGGAGGGACGCAATCTCCCTGGTGGCCCGCTCCCCCATGCCGTAGGTGAGCAGGTCCGCCTGGGCGTCAAAGAGGATGGCGCGGCGGACCTTGTCCTCCCAGTAATCATAGTGGGCAAAGCGGCGCAGGGAGGCCTCCAAGCCACCGATAATAATAGGGATATCCCCGTACACCTCCCGCACTCGATTGGCGTAGACAATGGTAGCACGGTCTGGCCGGAGGCCCGCCCGGTTGCCAGGGGAGTAGGCGTCGTCGTGGCGGCGCTTTTTGGCGGCGGTGTAATGGGCCACCATGGAGTCGATATTCCCCCCGTTGAGGAATACCCCATAACGGGGCCGGCCTAAGGCGGTGAACGCCTCCGGGTCCTTCCAGTTGGGCTGAGCCAGGATGGCCACGCGGTAGCCCTCCGCCTCCAACAGGCGGCTGATGATGGCGGTGCCAAAGGAGGGGTGATCCACATAGGCGTCCCCGGTGATGAGGAGGAAGTCGTAATAATACCAGCCCCGCTGGTGCATCTCCTCTCGGGAGATGGGCAGAAATTCCCCCTTCACGACGCGTCCCCCGGCTGGCGGTAGCCAATGTATTTTTCCATGGTATACAGGGTCCCATAGGCCCCTGGAGTGCTGCCGGTGCGGTGGAAGCCGTATTTTTCATAAAAGGCCAGGGCGGGGCCGTTGGCCTGGGAACAGACCAGTTCCAGGGACTCCCGGCCTAGGGGACGGTAGATACTCACCGCCTTACCGATGAGCTGCACCCCGCAGTGCTTCCGACGCAGGGCAGGAGTCAGGTACAGGAACGATATGTAGCCCTTTTTCTCCCCACTGGCGCGCTCCGGGTCCAGTTGCAGCAAGCCCACCGGTTCCTTCCGGTCCATGGCAATGGCCAGGCTCTTGGGATGCTTCTTCGCCACCCTCTGTGCCTCCTCTAGGAAGCCCTTGCCGTCGTAACGGTCCAGTTGACCGTAGAGGTTCCGCCAGGCCTCCTCCCGGCAGCTTTGGTAAAAGGCCCAGTCCTGCCTGCTCTCTGGCTGGGTGAACCAGAGGTTTACATCTCTCTCCTTGGGCTCCTTCTTCCACCAGTGCTGAAGGGCCAGGGTGGAGAGCTCTGGCGGCAGGTGGGAGTTGTCGTTCATATACACGATATGTGCCTGACCGTCCTCCACCTCTAGGCAGGCCACAGCGGTGTTGTCGCTGTGGCCCATTTTCCCAACGTCCTCCGGAGGGACTCCTGTGAGCTCCGCCAGGGTGTTGCGGATGAAGGTCCCGTGGGCAAAGACCGCCACGGTCTGGTCCGGGTGATGGGCCGCAATATCCAGGATGGCCCTGGCTCCCCGGGCCCGGACTTCCAGAAGGGTCTCCCCGCCCGGGGCGCAAAACGCCGGGGAGCTGGCTAGGAAGAGGCGCATCCGCTCCCGGTCACTGCGGTCCACCCCGGCAAAGCTCCGGTCCTCCCACTCCCCCATGCTCAGCTCCCGAAGATCAGACCGGGTGTGGAGGGGCAAGCCCTTGGGCACAGTGATGGACCGGGCTGTGGTCATGGTGCGGAAGAGGTCGCTGGAATACACCACGTCAATGGGGACATCGGCAAAGCGCTTCTCCAAGGCCGCGATCTGCCGGTAGCCATTGTCGGTGATGAGGCTGTCGTATTGGCCGTGGATGCGGCGGTAAAGGTTCCCCTCCGCTTCCGCGTGACGGATCAAATAAAGTGTGGTCATGCTCTCTCCTCCGATTGATATGTCATGTTCAGTAACATTATTATATATGTTCCCGCAAATTTTAGCAACGAATTTTCCGTCAAAGAGGGACACACTAAGCCTGTCTCAATGAGACAAATTCACGGAAAGGAGGCCGCTTCTATGTGCTGTGACAGATTTTGTGCTGGGCTCTTCGTGGGCATGGCCGCCGGCACGGTGGTGGGAATCCGCATGAAGGCCAACGAGCGCAAGCTCCGCCGGACCATCAACCGCACCGCCCGGAACGTGGAAAATATCTTCGATAGTATGGGCCGGTAAGGGTTTCGATATTTTCTGAAAAAAATTTGGATTTTCCCTTGACAAACGCGCTCCCATCTGATAATATATGTCTTGCCTCAAGGGTGAGGCGCAACAGCGATGGGGGTATAGCTCAGCTGGGAGCCCGGTACAATCGGTTACCCACCCCTGTTGATGTTTCGTAAGGTAAAATCAAAAACTTAAAAATCTTACGCCTCATATACATGGGGGTATAGCTCAGCTGGGAGAGCGCTTGAATGGCATTCAAGAGGTCAGCGGTTCGATCCCGCTTATCTCCACCAATGAGGCGTAAGTCGAAAATCCGTTTCCGAAAGGA
>NZ_JBQILM010000028.1:0-30067 GCF_056797215.1 Evtepia sp. | reverse complement strand
GAAATGGCCAACTGGGCTGGCTGGAAGATTAACTTTGACTCTTATACTGACACATCGGGTGCCAAGTTTACAGAGGTCAAAGACCCCACAGCAGCCATCCATGGTGACCAGCTCCTGGGCCTGACTTCCAATGCCAGCGATAAGGCAATCGCGGCAGCATGGGCTGCCGCCAATGCTGCCACTGGCGGCGGTGTTCTCATCAGTGGCAACTACTCCGCAATGGACGGCGGCGGTATCGCCAACAACGGTATCTTAACCATTGGTGCAACAGACTCCGAGGAGACAGAGAATGCCCCTGAACTGGATCTGTCAAAGACCCTTGAGAACGTCGAAGATCGAGAAGGGGCAACAAGCCTCCAAAAGGACGAATTCTCTTTCAACCTGAAAGATGATGATGGCAACATCATCGAAATGAAGAACACCGCAAACGGCAAGTGGACTTATAATTTCAAGGACTATTCTGAGAAGTTCAACGCTGCTAAGAATGGCACTGAATTCAAGTTCACTGTCAGTGAGGATCAAAGCAATAAGGTTGAGAACATCGAATACGACCTTACCACGTATGAGGTTATCATCAAGGTTTCTGTCGATGAGATATCCGCAAATGTTGGTGGAATGACCTATAACGTTATCACTCGCCTCCTTACCCCCACCATTATGAAAGTCACTGATAAAAATGGTGATCCGGTGAATGAGCCAGTTAGCGTACTCGAGTTCGTCAACACTTACACTGCTCCGGAGAAGCCTGAGGTGCCTGAGGTGCCCGAGGTGCCTGAGGTGCCCGAAAAGCCCCCCGTGGATCCCGTGGATCCCCCCGAGAAGCCTCCCGTGGATCCCCCCGAGAAGCCCGAGGAGAAGCCTGAGGAGAAGCCCCCCGTGGAGGAAACTCCCGAGGAACCCCCCGTGGACGTCCCTGATGAGGAGCCTCCCCTGGTGGAAATCCCCGAGGAACCCCCCGTGGACATCCCTGATGAGGAGCCCCCCCTGGTGGAAATCCCTGACGAGCAGCCCCCCCTGGTGGAGATTCCCGAGCCGGATGTCCCCCGCGCCCCTGCCACCCCTGTGGTAGAGGTGCCTGACCCCGAAGTGCCCCTGGTGGACATTCCCGAGGAGGACGTCCCCCTGGCAGATGTCCCGGCCACCGGAGACAACAGCGGTCTCTGGATGGTCCTGGGCCTGGTTGCTTGCGCCGGCCTGGCTTACTTCTTCCTGGATGAGAAGAAGCGCCAGAACGAGGCCAAGTAAGCTCCCTTTCCCACGCGCAAAACGCGGCCCGGTTTTCCGGGCCGCGTTCCTTTTTTGCGGTCAAAGCGCCGCCCAGGGGCGGCTTATTTTATGTATTGAACCTCTAGGCCCGTGCGTTCCCGGATAAAGCCCCGGAACGCCTCCGCCGTCCCCCCTTCCAGGCTGGTCTTGTCATAGAGCTGGGCGGGGCTGTGGTCAAAGAGAAAGACAAAATACAAGGGGGTCTCCGCCACCTGGGCGATGTTGTCATAGCGCCACACCGTGTCCCCTGACCCGTTGGCCAAGCGGTAGCCCTGGTCGTTGAAAGCACTGAGCACCTGCCGCTTCTCCCGGGGGATGCGCCGGAGGGCAAAACCACCGTTGATGCGGTCCTCATAGGCCATCACCAGCAGGATCACCACCGCCGGAAGAAGGGTCGTGAACAGGCTCAGGGACGAGAACCGCCCCCCCGTGGGCAGGGCCAGGAAGATGGCAAAGGCCACGATAAACAGGCCTACCATCCGCAGCCGGCGGTTGTAGCTGGCGCGCACCGTCTTGCGCAGCACCCGGGCCAGGGTGGCCATGGTGCGCTGGTCGTAATGGGTCATGAAACTGAATTCCATCTAAGCACCTCCTCTCTCCCCTCCATGATAGCGAAAATCCCCCCGTTGTCAAGGGTGGGATTTTTTTACTCCCAGGGGAATCCATCGACAAAAAACCGAAACTATGGTATACTATCTACAAAATTCCGTTGACCTGAACTATTTGAGGAGGAATCCACATGGCAACGCCCATTACAGTCGTAATCCGCAACCAACAATACCGCATCGTAGCAGACGAGGACGAGGCTTACATCCTGGCCTGCGCCGAGATGGTGAACAAGGCCCTGGAAGAAGCCCTGAAGGGCACCACCCTCTCCCTGGCCGACGGGGCCGTCCTGGCCGCGATGAACCTGGCCGACCGCTGCTGCAAGGAGCGCCAGGTCACCGACAACCTGCGCGCCCAACTGAAAGAGGCTTTGGACGAAAACGCCCGGCTCTCCAAAGAGATGGGGGACAGGCGCAAAAAGGCAAAACCCAGCAGCAAGGGTGAAACTGAATGATGGAACTACTCGCCCCTGCTGGGTCCCAAGAGGCCTTGCGCGCCGCCGTCCAGGCCGGGGCGGACGCAGTATACCTGGGCTGCGGCCCCCTCAACGCCCGGCAAAATGCCAAAAACTTCACCCCGGAGGAGCTGCCCCAGGCGGTGGCCTATTGCCACCTCCGGGGGGTGAAGGTTTACCTGACCATGAACACCCTGCTCACCGACCGGGAGCTGCCCCAGGCCGCCCGCCTGGGGGCCCAGGCCAGCGCCGCCGGGGTGGACGCCATCCTGGTCCAGGACCTGGGGGTGGCCAAGCTCCTCCGGGAGAGCTGCCCTGACGTGCCCCTCCACGGCTCCACCCAAATGACCGTGTGTACCCTCTCTGGCATCCAGGCCTGCGCAGACCTGGGGCTGGAACGGGTGGTCCTGGCCCGGGAGCTGCCAAAGGACGCCCTAAAATTCCTCTGCCGGCATTCCCCCATTGCCTTGGAGGTGTTCGCCCACGGGGCCCTATGCCTGTGCTACAGCGGCCAATGCGCCCTCTCCGCCATGGTGGGGGGCCGCAGCGGCAACCGGGGGCTGTGCGCCCAGCCCTGCCGCCTGCCCTACCAGGCCCCTGGGGGCGGCAAGGGGCATCCCCTGTCCCTGAAAGACTTGGCCCTGGTGGATGCCCTGGCGGAGTTGGAGGACATGGGGGTGGCCTGTGTGAAGATTGAGGGGCGGATGAAGCGGCCGGAGTATGTCTCCCTGGTCACCGGGGTGTATGCCGCCGCCCTCCGGGGCCGCCGCGCCCCCACCCCGGCAGAGCGGGAGGCCTTGGAGGCCGCCTTCTCCCGGGGCTTCACCGACGGATACTATCAGGACCAGGTAGGCCCCGCCATGCTGGGCACCCGTCCGGAAGGGCAGCGGGAGCCGGAGGCCCTCTTTGCCCAGGCACGCCAGGACTATGCCCGGGAACAGCGCCGGGTGCCCCTGTCCATTTTCGCCCAGCTGCGCCGGGACCAGCCCTTGACCGTGGCGGCCAAGGACGAGCAGGGCCATCAGGTGGTGGCCCTGGGGGACTGCCCCGAAGCCGCTCGCACCCGGGCCATGACCCAGGAACAACTGGAAGCCCAGTTGAGGAAAACCGGCGGCACCGTCTACACCCCTACCACCGTACAGGCCCAGGTGGAGGAGGGACTATCTGTGCCCCTGTCGGCGGTAAACGCCCTGCGCCGCCAGGCCTTAGAGGCCATGGACCAGGCCCGGACGGCAGTCCCCCCCCGGCGCACCCTGCCCCTCACCCTGCCTGGGAAGGGGGTGCCCTCTGGCCAGTCCCCCAAGCTATCCCTGTCCTTCCGGCGCTGGGAGCAGCTCTCCGAGGAAACCTTGGCCCTGGGGCCGGGGCTGGTGTATCTGCCCAGCCAGGCGCTGGAAGCCCACCAGGAGGCCTTGGCGGATTGGGCCGCCCGCTATCCGGGCACCCGCTTCGCCGTGTCCTTCCCCCGGGTTTATTGGGACCGGGAACTGCCCCAGCTGCGCCGGGAGCTCACCGCCGCCCAGAAGGCGGGAGTGGACTGCGCCCTGCTCCACCACATCGGCCAACTCCCCCTGGCCGCAGAGTTCGGCTTTGCCCCCCGGGGGGATTTCGACTTAGGGCTGCTCAACAGCTTCACCGCCCGGGAGCTGGCCCGGCTGGGCTTCGTCTCCGCCACCGGGAGCTTTGAGGGGCGCTTGGAACAGCTGCGGGATTTGGAAAAGCCCCTGGAATTTGAGCTTTTGGCTTACGGGCAGCTCCCCCTGATGATTACCCAGCAGGACCTGCCAGGCAACCAGGGGGGACAAGACGCCCTGGACCTCCGGGACCGGAAGGGGGCGGACTTCCCCGTGGAACCAGCCTGGGGGGGCCGCAGTGAGCTATTCAACGGCAAGTGCCTGTGGCTGGCGGACCGCCAGGACGCCCTGGCCGCGGCGGGGGCCCATTGGCTCCGCCTGCACTTCCTCCGGGAGGATGCCAGCCAGTGCGCCGCCGTGGTGCGGGCCTACCAACAGGGGGACCCACCCCCAGAGCAGTTTACCCGCGGCCTCTACTACCGGGGGGTACAGTGAGAAATCCGTGCCGCAGCCCCTGCGGCACGCTGTTTTTCCCCCCTGTGCCATAACAAATACGACTAAAAAGGAGGGCTGGACATGCCGCGCATTCGCCTGGTCGCCCTGGACCTGGACGGCACCCTGCTCAACAGCGAGAAATTGATCTCCCCCCGGAACCTGGCGGCCCTGGCCGCCTTGGAGGAACGGGGCATTCTCATGGTCCCCATCACCGGCCGGCCCTTCCAGGGCCTGCCCCCCTGCGTCCTGGACCTGCCAGGGCTGCGCTACACCGTGACCTCCAACGGGGCCACCATCCGGGACTTGGCCCGGAATACCATCCTCCTAGAGCGCCACCTCTCCGCCCAGGCCGCCCTGGCCGTCCTGGACGCCTGCCGGGACTTCCCCATGATCCGGGAGGTGTTCCGGGCGGGGGTGGGCTACCTCTCCCAGGGGGACCTGGACGCCCTATGCCAGCGCTACCAGGCCGACCCCGCCATGCGCCGCTATGTGCTGGACAGCCGCAAGGTCCTCCCCGGCACCGTGGAGGACTTCCTCCTGGCGGATGGGGAAGCGGTGGAGGAGCTGTTTTTCCTCACAGACAGCGTGGCGGAGAAGCAGCGCCTGTACCAACGCCTTGCCCCCCTGCCGGGAATCGCCTTTGCCGACCCCTTCCCCCGGGACCTGGAAGTGATTGCCCAGGGCATCGACAAGGGGGAATCCCTGCGCTACTTATTGGAGCTGTTGGGGCTCTCCCCCCAGGAGGTCCTTGCCATGGGGGACCGGGCCAGCGACATCTCCATGCTCCAACTGGCCGGCATCGGCGTGGCCCCCGCCAACGCCGACCCAGAGGTCAAGGACGCCGCCAACCACATCACCGTTTCCTGCGACCAGGACGCGGTTGCCCTGGCCCTGGAACGCTTCGTTCTCAACGACCCCTGACGGTTCATAATGCCGGGGGCCGAAAAGGCCTGACCCCAAACAAGCTGATAACACGGCCAGGGCCGGGAACCCCAAGAGGTTCCCGGCCCTGGCCGTTCAACCATAAAAATTTTTCATTTTCCTGCAACGATACGCCCAAAATAACGAATATATCAACATAAGGGGGTGAGGCCATGGACCAAGAGAGCAAATGGGTCCGGGACATCCAGCGCCACGGCGACAAGGCCCAGGCATCCGCCGAAGCGCTCATCGGTGCCTATTACAACGAGATCTATGTCTTTGCCTACCGCCAGACCGGCCACAAGGAGGACGCCATGGACCTCACCCAGGACATTTTCCTGGCAGTCCTGCGTGCCCTGCCCCGCTTCGACCGGCGGAAGGCCGGGTTCCGCACCTGGCTCTACCGCATCGCCACCAACAAGTCCATCGACCGCCGCCGCCGCTTCCAGCCGGTCACCGTCCCCCTGGACAGCCTGGAACTCCCCGCCCCAGAGGGGGCCCTGGAACAGCTCCAAGACCGCCAGCTCTTAGCCCAGGTGGAGGCCTATGTGGCCCGGCAGGACCCCCAGCTCCAAGCGGTGTTCCGCCTGCGCCTCTACGGGGAGAAAAGTTTTCCAGAAATCGCCGCCATCCTGGGCCTGGGGGAGAGCGCGGTGAAGAGCCAATACTACCGCCTCCTGGGGCGGCTGAGAAAGGAGTTTTCCCATGAATGACCGCATCCCCCTCCCCTCCCCCCAGGAGCGGGAGGCCGCCATCCGGCGCATCGCCGCCCAAGGCCTCTCCCCCCGGCAGCCCCTGTGGCGGCGGCTGTCCCCGGAGGTGCTCTTCTTCGGGGTACAGGACAGCCTGCGCCTGGGAGGCCTGCTCTTCCTCCTAGGGCTGCTCCCCGCCGCCCTGGCCGCCAACTATCTGGCCTACAGCGGTACCGCGTATTACCCCCCCGGTGACCCCCTGGCCGCCTTCAACGGCCTGCCGCCAGAGGGATTGGCCCCCCTGGTGGTCCTCACCGCCCCCCTGCTCTACGCCACCCTTCAGGCCCTCACCACCTGGCAGGAACGGCTCCAAGGCACCTTGGAGTGGAAACGCACCTGCCTCATCACCCCGGAGCTGCTCCTATCCCTGCGCACGGCGGTGTTCGGCGGGGCCGCCGCCGTCCTGTGCCTGCCCATGAACTACCTGTTCTGGCAGCTCATGGGGGAGCAGGGCTCCTTCTTCTGGATGCTGGGGGCCTCCTACGCCTGCCTGTTCCTCTACGCCGCCCTGACCCTGTTCCTAGGCCAGGACAGCCTCGCCCTCCCGGCTCTGTGGCTGTTTCTGGGGGTGGTCCTGACCCGGTTTAAGCTGGTAGCCCTGCTGCTTCTGTGTACCCCCGCCCTGGTCTGCTTCCTCTTCGCCGCCGGGGCCCTGGGGCTGTTCCTATATCGTCTGCGCCGGACTCTCTCGGCAGCACAAAAAGGAGGCCGTCTTGATGGCACTGTCTGTTGAACACGTCACGAAACGTTTTGGATCATTCACCGCCCTAGAGGACATCACCCTCTCCTTCACCCCTGGGGTCTACGGGCTCCTGGCCCCCAACGGGGCGGGAAAGACCACCCTCATCAAGCTCCTCACCACCCTGCTCTTCCCCACCCAGGGGCAGATTTTATGGGAGGGGGAGGACATCTTCGCCCTGGGGGCGGACTACCGGGCCCTGTTGGGCTACCTGCCCCAGCAGTTCGGCTACTACCCCAGCTACAGCCCCCGGCGCTTCCTGGGCTACACCGCCGCCCTGCAATGCCTGCCCAAGGCCCAGGGGGCACGCCGGGCGGAGGAGCTCTTGGCCCTGGTGGGCCTCTCGGAGGCCATGGACAAGCCCATGAAAACCTTTTCCGGGGGGATGCTCCAACGGGTGGGCATCGCCGCGGCCATGCTCACCGACCCGGCCCTTCTTATCCTGGACGAGCCCACCGCCGGGCTGGACCCCCGGGAGCGGGTGCGCTTTCGGAACCTGATCCACAGCTTCGCCCGGGAGCGCATTGTCATCCTCTCCACCCACATCGTCTCGGACATCGAGACCATTGCCGGGCAGATTGTCATGCTCCGGGACCACCGGCTCTTCTGCTGCGACAGCCCCGCCGCGGTGTGCCAAACATTCCAGGGGAAGATTTTTGAGCTGCCCCTGGGCCTCCCTCTGGCCCCAGGCCAACGGCTCCTCAGCGAACGGCAAGGGGAGCAGGGGGCGGTGCAGCGGCTGTACTGTCCGGAGCCGCCCCCGGGCGGCGTGGCGGTGGAGCCGGGGTTGGAGGACGCCTTCCTGTCCATTTACCAGGAGGGGAGCCTATGATGCTGCTGTGTCATGAATGGCGCAAGCTGCTGCGCCTGCCGGTGTTATGGGGCTTCCTGGCCCTGTGCCTGGCCTTCAACGGCCTGCTGCTGTATCAGGCGGACGGCCTCCGGGGCTGGTTCAACCAGGGCAGCGCCCTGGCCTCCACCCTGGGGCAGCGGATGGACGGGGCCTTTGTCCAGGCCCTGGAACAGCGGCCCCCCAGTGAATATGGCAGCGCCGTCCTGGAC
Source organism: Evtepia sp. (assembly GCF_056797215.1). NCBI lineage: Bacteria > Bacillati > Bacillota > Clostridia > Eubacteriales > Evtepia > Evtepia sp. The sequence goes on along the minus strand of NZ_JBQILM010000028.1, from coordinate 22,198 downwards.
GCCGCCAGGACAGGGGAAAACATCTTTGAGACCTTCCAGCTAGACAAGCTGTGCGCGTACTATCAAAATGGGGTCCTACAGCATTCCCCCTGGGCCCAGGAGAAAATGGCGGAGAAATACGCCAAGCTGGCCCCCCGCCAGGCCCATCTGGCCCAGACCCAGGCGGCCCTGGACCTCTACGCCGGCCCCGCCACCCAGGCCGCCCATCAATTCCTCTACGGCACCCTGTTCCGGGCCCTGACCGCAGAGGGGGCCATCTTGGGGATGCTCGGCACCCTGTTCCTCCTGGGCTATGAGGGGATGCACCGCACCACCCTCATGGTGTACAGCACCCGCACCGGACGGCGGCGCTTGGTGCTGGGGAAGCTCACCGCCGGGGCCCTGGCGGCGGGGGCGCTGTTCCTGCTGCTGTGTGCCGTGACCCTCGCCGCCTACTTCACCCTCTGGGACTATCAGGGTGTCTGGGGGGCCAGTGTGTCCAGCCAATTCAACTACATCACTGAAATGCTGGTGCGGCGGCCCTTCCTCCCCTGGGCGGACTTCACCGTGGGGGGCTATCTGGCGGCAGCGGTCGCCCTGGGGACGCTCCTCTGCGGGGCCTGCGCCCTGTTGGCGGGGCTCATCGGGGCCCTGACCCCCAACGTCTATTCCGCCGCCTTGCTGCTGGTCCTGCTGCTGCTGGGAGGCACCTACCTCCAAACCCTTGCCGCCCAGGAGGAGGCCTGGCAGGGCTATTTCCTCCTAAACCTCCAACCCACCGCCACCTGGCTGAGCCTCTCCGGCTGGTTTACGGAGCTGGGGCTCAGCGCCCTGGTGCCCTGGCAGGAGACCAAGGCCACCCTGCTGTGCCTGGCCCTCTTTGCCGGAGGCGGGGCCTTGGCGGCGTGGTTCCTCGCCAGAAAGGATGTGAGCTGACATGCGCCTGTTTCGACAGGAGTTGTTCAAAATCATCAACCCCCTGGTCCTGGCCGTGTTGGCCGTGCTGGGGGTGGTATACTTCTTCCTCTTCGCCTCCTTTTCCATTGAGTATTTCAGCAACGGGGAGAACGCCAAGGCCCTGTTCCAGCTTTCCAGCGGCTGGGCCCAGCGCTACGGCCCCACCCTGGAGCCGGAGGAGCGGGCAGCGCTGGACGGGCAGCGGGAGAAGATGTTGGAGGAGTTTTCCAGCCTGCTTGCAGGCTTCGCCCAGCGGCGGCTGGCGTCGCTGCAGGAAAGGTACGACTACGACATGAGCCACGGCTATCCCTTCGATTGGGAGGAATGGAAGCGGGATGTGGCGTTCTACCAAAACCTCCCCTTCCACGACTACAACAGCTTCCTGGCCTACAGCCAAGCGGCCCTGGAATACCAGGAGCGCAACGGCATTGAGGACTGGAATACCCTCCAAGAGGCCTATCCCTACGCGGGGACAAATGGCCCCATCCCCGAAGTGACAAACTATTACCAAATCCAAGCCCTGGACAGCTTCCTGGAAGCATACGATAACCTGGAACATAACAGCTACTACCAGACAGCCGCGTTCCAAGCCGCCCCCCAGCCCCTTCAGGAGCGCATCCGGGCCTTGGACGCCGGAGGCCGGGGCTACCTGCCCCAGTCTGTTTTGGATTCCACCAGCCAGTACGCCCAGCACCTAGCCCTGTGGGTGGTGCTCAGCGTGGTGCTCCTGCTCTCTCCCACCCTGGTGCGGGACCGCCTCCACCGGATGCGTCCCCAGCAATGGGCCTCCCGCCAGGGGCGGGTGCGGGTGCTGCAAGCCCAGATGGCCGCCGCCCTGGTGAGCGCCTTGGTGCTCACGGTGGTAAACCTGGCCGCCTATGCCCTCCCCTATCTCAGCCAGGGCCCCCTGTGCTTCCGAGATTTCTCCCTCTACAACCGCTACAGCGGCGCACTGTTCCCCTGGTTCGACTGGAGCTTTGGGGCATACCTCCTGGTGCTGGTGGGGATGTGTTTGCTCTTAGGGCTGGGGGCCGGGGCCTTGACGGTATTCCTGTCCCAGTACAGCGGCAACTACGTGGCCATGCTGCTCAAGGCGGTACCCTTATTCCTGCTGGCTGGCGCCCTCTTCGCCCCTTGGGTGATGAAATACGCCTTTTTCAACCGGCCTGTGCTTGCGGGCGGCACCGCCGCCCTGTTTCCAGGGGCGGAGCTGCTGTGTGTGCTGGCCTTACTGGCCTTGGGCGCGGCCCTGTGTGCCCTGGCCTGTTGGCGGCAGGGGAAGCGGGAGTTGTTGGGCCCCTGAAAAAGGGATGGACGTTCCGGGGCAGCCGTGGTAAAATAGAAGCAACGAGGTGAGGCCCGTGGATATAGGGACAACCATGGCCCAAGGGCTGGCAGATACCAATGCCCGGTACGACGCGGCTTGTAAGCGGGTGCTGTCGGAAAAGTTTATCCTGGCGTGGATTATGAAGTCCTGTCTGGAAGAGTATCGAGATTGCAGCGTCCGGGAGATTGCGGAGAAGTATATTGAGGGGCAGCCCCAGGTGTCCGCTATCCCGGTGTTGCCGGATGAGAGCGGCACCGTCATTCACGGCTTGGATACCGAGGATAAATCCATCCATGAGGGTACGGTCACTTATGATATCCGCTTCCGGGCTATCGTCCCCGGCACAGAAGATGTGATCGCCTTGATCGTCAACGTGGAGGCCCAGAACGATTACTACCCTGGCTATCCCATCCTGAAACGGGGCATATACTATGGCAGCCGGATGATTTCTTCCCAGTACGGCCGGGAATTTACCGGTTCCCACTATGAGAAGATCAAGAAAGTCTATTCCATCTGGATTTGCATGGACCCGCCCAAACGGAAGGAAAATACCATCAACCGCTATCGTTTGGTGGAAGAACGGTTGGTAGGGGAATCCATAGAACCTGCGAAAGACTACGACCTGCTGTCCGTTGTCATGATCTGTTTGGGCAGGCCAGAGGGGGAGAACTACCAGGGTGTGTTGAAAATGCTGGATGTGTTATTCTCCACTGAAACTAGCGTAGTGGACAAAAAGAAACTCTTAGAGGATGAGTATGACATTCCAATGACGCAGAAACTGGATGAGGAGGTGTCGTCTATGTGTAACTTGAGTGAAGGCGTGATGCGCAAAGGTATGGCCAGGGGGATAGCCAAAGGTGTGGCCAAAGGTGTGGCCAAAGGCCGCACGGAAGGGATCGTATCCTCCATCCAAAGCCTCATGGAAACCATGAACCTTTCCCCAGACCAAGCCATGGCGGCGCTGAAGGTGCCGGAGGCGGAGCGGCAAAAATACGTAGAGCTTTTGAAAAAACAATAACGAGCAAACGCCCCGATACAGCTGATCGGGGCGTTTACTTCACTATGACAGAAGGGGCTACACCATGAAACACATAAAAATCGGGATCGCTCTGCTTGCGCTGGCACTTTTGGCGGGGTGTGCCGGGGAAGCCGTCCCGCCGGAGCAGGCGGGTGGCGGGGACATTTCGCTGTCCCAACCGCCCCCAGAGGAACCGGCGGAAATCATAGAGGCCGACTGGTCCAGCCAGTTTGACGGGTTGACTGGGGCGGCAGTCCTCTACGACCCGGAGGAAAACAGCTATTGGGTTTACAACCCAGCGTTGGCAAACACCCGGCGCTCCCCTTGCTCTACCTTCAAGATCATCGCCTCCCTCATCGGCCTGGAAACCGGCACGATTGACCCGGAGGATTCTGTGCGGGCTTGGAGCGGGGAGGTATTCTGGAACGAAGACTGGAACAGGGACCTGGACTTTGAATCGGCCTTTCGCTTCTCCTGTGTGTGGTATTTCCGTCAAGTGACCGATGAGATCGGGAAAGCGGCCATACAACGGGGGTTGGATGCCCTGCAATACGGCAACTGTGACTGCTCTGACTGGGAAGGCCGGAGCAATACCAACAACGACAACCGGGCACTGACTGGGTTTTGGCTCGAATCCTCCCTGAAAATCTCCCCCAGGGAACAGGCGGACGTGATGTACAAGCTCTTTGGCGGCCAGTCAGACGTTTCCCCCCAAACCCTGGCCTGGCTGGAACGGGTCATGCTGTGCCTGGAAGAGAGCCGGGACGGCCTTGGCCTCTACGGGAAAACGGGGATGGGCAAAGCCGAGGGCGTTGTGGTGGATGCCTGGTTCACAGGCTTTGCTGACCTGGAGGGAAAGCGCGTTTACTTTTGCGTCTACCTGGGGGAGTCCCCGGGGAAAGATGTGTCCAGCTCCAAGGCCAAGGAGATCGCGGTGTCGCTGCTCTCCTCGTATTCCGCAGCCGTGTAGCAACATCAAACGCAGAAATTCCAATGCTGCCATGATAATGGAAAAACGCTGTGGACGGGGTTTCCCATTGGGTGGGGCTTACGTTTGCGGCTATGAATCTTAAAAAGTTAGCCCTTCGGGCTTGGGCTCTTTGACAAACGGACGGGGCAGGGACGACAAAGGTCCCTGCCCCCGTTTTACGCATGCCCCGCCCCCCTCCCGCATAGTCTGAACGGAAAGGGAGGTGGGTGTTGTGCGCTCTGTGGCGGTTTTGACGGGGACGGGGGTGCTGTCCCAACTGGTGGGCTTCCTCTACCGGATTCTGCTCACCCGGCTGGCGGGGGCGGAGATTTTGGGGCTGTATCAGCTGATCCTCCCCCTCTATTCGGTGCTGCTGTCCCTGACGGGGGTGGGGCTGTACACGGCGGTGTCCAACCTCTCCGCCCGCTATCAAGCCCTGGGGAACCGGCGGGGGATTTACCAGCTCCGGGGGGTGGCCCTGCGGCTGTTCTTTTTGCTGGCGGTGCTGCCGGGGGCGGCGCTGCTGGTGTTCTCCGACGCCGCCTCGGTGTACCTCCTGGGGGACGCCCGGACCCGGCTGGGACTGATGCTCCTGGTGCCCTGCCTGCTGCTCACCGGCACGGAGAACCTCCACAAGCACTATTTCTACGGCACCGGCCGGGTCTACCCCGCCGCCATCACGGAGCTGTTGGAGCAGGTGGTCCGCGCGGCGTTTATCCTGGCTCTGCTGGTGGTCCTCCGGCCTGGTACCGCCGAGGGGGCGGTGGGGGTCATTGTGCTGGGGATGGTGTGCAGCGAAGTCCTGGCGGCCATCACCCAACTGCTCCTCTTCCGCCTCTCCCTGGGGGCCCCGGGGAAGCTCACTGGGGAGCGCCTCCAACCCGCCGCCCTCCAACGGCAGGTGCTTCACATCGCCCTCCCCCTGGGGGGCGCGGCCCTGCTGGGGAACCTGATCTCCTCCGCCAACGCGGTGCTCATCCCCCGGCTGCTGGTGCAGGGGGGGATGGAGCAGAGCCAGGCGGTGTCCGCTTACGGCGTCACCTTCGGCATGACCCTGCCCATGCTGCTGCTGCCCACGGCCTTTTTGAGTGCCCTGGGGCTGGTGCTCACCCCCAAGCTCTCTGAGTACAGCGCCTTGGGCCGCCAGGAGGAGATCCGGCGGCAGGTGCGCCGCAGCGTGGGGGCCTCCAACCTGATTCTCATCCCCGCCCTGGCCCTGCTGGCGGTGCTGGGCAGTGCCATCGGGGAGGCCTTGTACGGCCAAGCAGGGGTGGGGGACCACCTCCCCCTGCTGGCCCTGGGGGTGCTGTTCTCCTGCTGGCAGACCCTATTCCTCTGCGTCCTCAACGGCCTGAACCGCCAGGGGAGCTCCGCGGCCATCGCCCTGGTGTGTGACGGGGTGCAGCTCCTGCTCACCTGCCTGCTGGTGGGACGGCTGGGCATGGGGGGCTATGCCCTGGGCTTCGTCCTCAGCTCCCTGCTGGGGGCGGTGCTCAGCTGGCTGGTGGCCGCCCAGGCCACGGGCTTACAGCTCCCGGTGTTCTCCTGGTTCACCGCCCCCACCCTGGCGGCCTGCCTGGCCGCGGCCTGCGGGGAGCTCATGGAGACCGTCTTGCTCCGCAGCGGCCTGGGCACCTTCCCTGCCGCCTGCGGCGCCCTGGTGTTCGGCCTGCTGCTGTACCTGGCCGCCTTGCAGGCCATGGGGGTGGGGAAGGGCCGGTGGTCCTAGCGCTACCCCATACGTGCGCGCAGCCCCCTGGCAGACTGCATTGTCCGCCAGGGGGCTGTGTTGTTTGATGGATGTTATCGTTTCCCTGCCGTCCGTCCCACAATGCCAAAGGCGCCGGCGCCGCCGTGGCAGGTGATGACGCAGCCGGAGTCCCGCCAGATGATTTTTTGAAAACCCAGGGCCCGGGCCCGATCCTCCGCCAGGGCTTGCAGCTCGGCGCTCAGGCCCGGGGTGCGGATGAAATGGATGCTCTCCCGGCTCAGGTGGTGCTTTTCCGTAAACTCCGCCAGGAGCTTGGGGATCACCCGGTGGAAGGAGCCCCGGTACTTTTTGGACACCACCAGCTCCCCGTTGATGGTCTCAATGCAGGGGTGCAGGCCCAGGAGGTTCCCGGTGAGGGCCACCACGTTGCTCACCCGGCCTCCTGCCCGGAGGTAGTCCAGGTTCTTGGGGATGAAGCACATGTGGATGGCGGCGGCCATCTCCTTGGCGTACTGCACCGCCTCTTCCACGGACAACTCCGGCTGCTCCCGGAGCTTTAAGGCCAGGCGGATGGCCACCAACCCCTGGGCGGAGGAGACTTGCTTGGTGTCCAGCCGGGTGACGTAATCCCGGTTGGCCCCGGCGATGCCGGCGTTTTGGTAGGAGCAGGTGGTGGCGGCGGAGTAGGCCAGGTGGAGGATGTGGGCGTCGGGATAGGCGGCGTGGAGTTCGTCAAAGGTTTTGGTAAAGTCCTCGGGGTTGCAGGCGCTGGTTTTGGGGACTTTGCCGGTGCGGTCGTAATAGGCGCAGACCTCTTGGGCGGGGAACGCGCCGTCGTCCAGGCAGTCCTCCCCCATGGTCACGTGCATGGGGACCAGGTAGATCCCGTATTCCTGGGCCAATTCCGGCGTGAGGTCAGAACCAGTTTCTGCGGTCAAGATCAGTTTTTTCTCCATGGGGAACCGTCCTTTCCTTTGTCCTAGAGAAACTTGTATCTAATATTAAATATTGAATACTAGAATCATTATACCAGATCAGCCTGTCTTGTCAATAGGCTTTACCCTTTGGGAAGAAAAAATAGTGGACGCTCCCGGCGGCGCTATGATACACTAACAGAAACGACAAAAGAAAAAGGGGATATCTATGGACTTCAAAACCCGCATCAAACGCTATCTCACCGCCTGGACCGGCCACCCCCGGAAATTCCTCCGGGAGGGGGGCGTACCCCTGGGGCTGCTCCTGGTTGCCCTGATCTTCATCGACTTCCTTTTGGAATTCCCCCCCTACCCCCTGGACATCCTGCTGCTCCTGGTGGTGGCGGTGGCCCTGGTGGTGCTGGTCTCCCGCTTCTGGCGCTGCCCCGCCTGCGGGGAGCGGCTGCCGGTGCGCATTGAGAACCCCCGTTTCCTGGGCATGTGCCCCCACTGCGGGGCCCAGCTCCCGGAGGATTGAAAAAAACACTTGACAAAACCAGGTTACAGTTGTACCCTATAGGTGAAGGTACAATTGTAACCTGGTTTTTCTGCAAAGGAGAGGATATCCATGAAGGATGTAGAAACCAAGATCACCGACGCCGAACTGGCTGTGATGCAAGTTTTATGGGCTGCCCAGGAGCCCTTGACTGTGAACCAAGTGAAAGCCGCCCTGGACAAGAACGGCGAGACCACCAAAACCCTCCTGCGCCGCCTGTGCCAGAAGGGGGCCGTGGGACAGGAAAAGCGGGAGGTCTATTACTACCGCCCCCTGGTGGAGCAGAGCAAGCTGGGGCGCTACCAGACCCAACGCCTCATTGACAAGCTCTACGCCGGCAGCGCCAAGGCCATGGTGGCGGCCCTGGTGGAGCAAGGCCAGCTCCAGGCCCAGGACGTGGCGGAGCTGCAAGGGATGTTCCAAGACCTCTGGGAAAAGGAGGATGGCTCATCATGACTGCTTTCTTAACCACCCTCCTGCGCCTGAGCCTGTTGGGCTCTCTCTTGGCGGCAGTGCTGTTCCTATTAAAACCCCTTCTCCGGGGACGGGTGAGCCGGGCAGCGGCCTATTACCTCTGGCTGCTGGTGCTCCTGCGGCTGTGTATCCCTGGGGGCCTGACCCTGACCTTACCAGCCCAAGCCGCCCCGACCCTGGCTGTCCCGGACCAGGCCACGGCCTTTGTGCAGACGGCCCCAGGGGGCAGTCCGGCCACGCCCACCCCAGTGGCGGCTGCGACGTCCCCGGTTACAGTGACCCCCACCCCCGCGGCCATTCCGCCGGTGGCGGTGACGGAACGCCTGTTGATGGGCATCTGGGCCACTGGCTTTGTGATGGTGGGGGGCTGGTATCTCCACGGCTACCGCCATTTGGCCCGTCGCATCTGGAAAACCGCCGTCCCTGCCGGGCCGGAAGCCCAGGCCGTTCTTCACCAGCTAGACCCCCAGGGCCGTGTCCGCCTGGTGGAGAGCCCCACTGTCAACGCCCCCCTGCTCCTGGGGCTGCTTCACCCCACCATCGTCCTGCCTAGGGGGGTGACCGACCCCGCCCGGCTCCGGGATATCCTGTCCCACGAGCTCACCCACGCCCGACGGTACGACCTGTTGGTCAAGTGGTTCGCCGCCCTTGCCGCCAGTATCCACTGGTTCAACCCCCTGCTGATCCTAGTCCGCCGGGAGATCGGCCGGGCCTGTGAGCTGGCCTGCGACGAGGCGGTGGTAAAGGCCCTGGACGCCCCCGCACGGAAACACTACGGGGAAACCCTCCTCCTCCTGGCGGCAGAGGCCCCCATGGGGGCCCTCCCCCTGGCGGTGACCCTGTGCGAAGAGAAGAAAACCCTGCAAGAAAGGCTGGTGTCTATTGTGAAGGTACAGAAACCCACCCCCGCTGCCCTCCTGCTCACCTTGGTGCTGGTGCTGGCCCTGGGGGGCTGCGCCCTGGTGACGGGGACCAATCACGCAGAGGCCCCCGACCCCTTCGGGACCCTTACCCTACCCCAGGAGGATATCACCCTCCATCTGGATATGCCCCGGAAGGACGTGGAAGCCCTGCTGGGAGAGGGGGAGGACTTTTATGTCGAGAGCATGAACCTCTCCAACCCTACCGTGGCCTATAACCTGCCGGACGGCCTCCTGCTGGTGGACTATGAGCAAATGACCAAGGTAGAGGGGGATCGTGTGCATGGGATGCACTGCTTCAGCAGTGCGGGCTATTCCTCCGACCCCAGGGTCAACCGCCAGTTTACCCCGGAGGCCCAGAAGATGTTCCAAGAGGCTGGGGAATTCCAGTTCCAGGCAGTCCAGGGCACCAGCTACGGCCACAGCTTTGCAGAGCTGAAGGCCCTCTTGCCTGACGGCTCCCGCTTTGTCCAGGGCCGAGGCGACGACCCCGACAGCCTGATGACCATGTATGCAGCCTACGGCGAAGAGACGATGACCCTCTATTACCTCACGGAGGAGACGGGGGTCTACCAAATAGAAGTGATGCCCTGGTCTGGCGGGGACGCTTTTGACAATATTGAATGCCTGGCCAACATCACCACAGGCTTTGGCTACTCCCCCATGGAGGGGAACATGACCTGGGATACCCTGGAAACCACCCTGGGCCCCGGAAAACCCCAAGGGGATGCGGTGGTCTATGGCAGTGGGGACGACACCCTGGTGGTCACCGGCTCCGGGGACGACTGTATCCTGGAAGCCCTGGGGGCCAACTGGAAAACCACCCGGGGCATCCATGTGGGCCACACGTTGGAGGATTTGAATGCACGCTATGACGGCAGTCTCCAAAGGGACCAGCTGGGGCGCTTCTACCAGGTGGAGGAGACAAGGTTCCTCCTGACCATCCGTCTGGACGAGACGGACACCGTCACCTCCCTGCGCCTGGAAGGCAAAGAGGAGGCGCTATGATGGCCCTTCTCCTGCGGCTGAGCCTGTTGGGGTCCCTCTTGGCCGCGGTGTTATTCCTATTAAAACCCCTCCTCCGGGGACGGGTGAGCCGGGCGGCGGCCTACTACCTCTGGCTGCTGGTACTCCTGCGGCTGTGTGTGCCGGTGGGGTTGACCCTGCCCCTGCCAGAGGTGAGCACCCCCGTGCCGGTGCAGGCCTCCACCACCCAACAACCGGTGGCCAGCGGACAGACGCCCCCCGCCACGTCCACCAGCCCGGAGGCCACCCAACCCAATCAGAGCGACGTAGCCCCCGGGCCAACCCCGGAACCAGCTCCCAAGGGGAACCCCCTCCCCGCCCTGGTGTTCGCCCTCTGGGCCGCCGGGGCGGTGGGGGTGGGGGGCTGGTACGTGACCGGCTACCTACGCGTCCGCCGTACCATTTCCCAAAGTGCCGTCCCCGCCGGGCAGGAGGCCCAGGCCATCCTGGCGGCACTGGAACCCCAGGGGCACGTCCAGCTGGTGGAGAGCCCCGCCGTAGGCAGTCCCCTGCTTTTGGGGCTGTTCCGCCCCGTGATTGTCCTACCCGTAGGCCTCACCGACCCCGCCCGGCTCCGGGATATCCTGTCCCACGAGCTCACCCACGCCCGGCGGTACGACTTGTTGGTCAAGTGGTTCGCCGCCCTTGCCGCCAGTATCCACTGGTTCAACCCCCTGCTGATCCTAGTCCGCCGGGAGATCGGCCGGGCCTGTGAACTGGCCTGCGACGAGGCGGTGGTAAAGGCCCTGGACGCCCCCGCTCGGAAACACTATGGAGAAACCCTCCTCCTCCTGGCGGCAGAGGCCCCCATGGGGGCCCTCCCCTTGGCGGTGACCCTGTGCGAAGAGAAGAAAACCCTGCAAGAAAGGCTGGTGTCTATTGTGAAGGTACAGAAACCCACCCCCGCCGCCATTCTGCTCACCCTGGCCCTGGTGCTGGCCCTGGGGGGCTGCGCCCTCTTTACCGGCGCGTCCGCCGCCGCCAAGACCGACCAGTTCCGCAACCCCGACAGCGGGGCCGTCCTCCGCCTGGGCATGACCAAGGAGGAGGCGGAGACCCTGCTGGGAGAGGGCCGTCAGGTGGAGGAATTTTCCGGCTACCTGAGACCCGACGGGGAGAGGAAAACCATTCTGTATGATAACTACGGCGCCGGGGAGGACGCCATCACCCTGGGCTATCTTGACGGGCGTGTCTGTGTGATCTACGCCAACGGGAAATTTGTCTACCAGGAGCTGGAACGTTCCGCCGCCCCCTTCCGCTGGATGACCGCCAGGGGCATCGGCTGCGGCAGCAGCCTGGAGGAGGTCCAGGCCCAGTATCCCGGAGAGGCGAAGGCCTCCCCAGATGTTGCGGATTACCTGGGCATAGAGGATCTCACCGTCTATACGGTGGAGAAAACAGAGGACTACAGCATGGAGCTATACCTCTCGGAAGGGGAAGGGGTGTGGTCCATCAGCATATATTCCGCCGAGCTTATGACCCAGGAAGAGCTTGAGGCCATCAAGCCCTCAGGGTTTACCCCCCTGGATGATTGGAACCCCTGACGCACCGGGAAAGGAGGCCCTATTGTGACAGAGCATATCCTGGCCCTTCTGGGGCTGAGCCTGGCGGGTTCCCTTCTGGCGGGTGTCCTGTTTTTATTAAAACCCCTCCTCCGGGGACGGGTGAGCCGGGCGGCGGCCTACTACCTCTGGCTGCTGGTGCTCCTGCGGCTGTGTGTGCCGGTGGGGTTGACCCTGCCCCTGCCAGAGGCTCCCGCCCCTGCGCCGGTGCAGGTCTCCACCCCCCAACAGCAGGAGCCCAGCAGGCAGCCCGCCCCCACCGCGCCCACGTACCCAGAGTATGCCCCGCCGCCCTCTTGCTTACCCTGTTGCTGGTGCTTGTCCTAGGCGTCTGCGCCCTCTTCCGGGGCATGGAACAGGCCAAGGAGCCCAGGAGCCTCACAGACCCGGAGAGTGGCATGACCATCCACTTGGATATGACACGGGAAGAGGTGGAGGCGCTTTTGGGGCCGGGTATGCTGCAATATGAGTCGTCCACCGCCCAGGGGACAGAGCGCTGTTTTGTCCACAATACGGAGGCGGGTGCCCTGCGGATACGGTATGAAGAGGAACAAGTGGTGGTGATTGATGCCGTCAGCGAGTATTTTCTAAGCGGGACAACTTCCACCGTCGGCTCGCCCTTCCGCTGGACCACAGAGGCTGGCATTTCCTACGGCAGCGCCATGGAGGACGTACAAAAGGAGTACCGGCGCTGGCCGGTTCAGGCGCTTTTCCAGGAGGGCAATGACACCGTTTTCTCCTGCCAAGGCAGCACCGATGAGAAAAAAGACAGCTTCTGGCTCTACATTCGGGCCGGGGAGGATGCCTGCGTGGAGGCAATGACCCTCCAACGCACGTATGCTCCCCCCACGCCGCCCCCCACCGGCTTCAGCAACCCCAGCACCGGGGCGCAGGTGGAGCTCTACCAGACCCGTGCCGAGATTGAGGAACGTTTGGGCCCTGGCAAGGACCTGAGCAATGAACCGTTTCGTTTCCCAACGTATATAGAAGATGAACAAGGAAATATCCAGCAGTGGGATCCTGAGGATGCCCCAGAAGAGAGGGAAAACGCGGGGGAAATCCACCGTGAGGTGTATCATTACGAAGCTGGGGAGGACGGAGGAAACGCGGGAATCATCGACAGCAAGGGGTATGATTACGAGGTCAGCCAGGGGTTACAGGATACCCTGCCGAGAACAGCAGTCGGCGACGGCCTTTTCCCTGGTTTCTCTGTCTTTTGCTACGGCGAGGGGGCGGATACCCTGTATGTCCACTAAAGCCAGGACGTGGCGATTGCGTTCTCCACCATCTACATCACAGATTACACTGCCGACCCCAAGGAAGCCCTGCATCCCTTCCACTGGCAGTTGGACGGTTTAACCTATGGTTCCACCTCGGAGGATGCCCAGCGGGTGTATCCCGAAGGGCTCCTGACAGACTGTGGGAACCAAATGGGCCTCAACGTACAACTGTTCCAGTATTATAACAGGGTCAGCCAGCTAGACCTTGGGATATATAACGGGACAATGGGCTCCATGTCTCTCATGGTGGCCTACCCCGGTTAAACCGCCTGTGTGATCCGATAAAAATCGCCAGGAGCAACCTGCTCCTGGCGATTTGTGCGTTTACGGTGGCATCACGGCCTCTAGTGGGCGAAGCGGAAGCAGACCCCTTCCAGCTCCACCGTCTCCACCTGCTCTGGCTGGAAGAGGCTGCCCCGTTTGGGGCGGATATCGGCGGTGTACGCACCATTTCCGCCGCTGAGGGCATAGCCTGCCTGCACCTGTGTCCCGTCAGCATAGTGCAGCTGGGCCCGGGCAATCATGGACCGGAACATGGCGTCATCCATGATCGAGGGGTCCTCCCTGTTGGCCAAGAAAAGCTCCACCTCTGTGCGCAGGGGGGTGACGGTACAGGCCAACCCCTGGGGCGGGGCGGTGGCGGTGACGCTGCTGGCCTGGTTGGTGGGGGTCCAGGAGAAGGAGAGCAGGTCGCCACAGTGGGCTTGGATGGGAGGCCCCGTTTCTGGCTGGTCTGGGTCTCCGGGGGCAGATAAGGAGAGTCCTCCCAGAAAGACCGTCAGGGGCCGGCCTGTGTAGGGCTCCTGGAAGTCGTAGGAAATATGGCCGGTGATGCGGTCCCCCTCCGGCTCACTCCAGCTGAGGCTGCTACTGTTGTAGGGGTGGTAGGTGCTGGTGAAGGGGTCCTTTCGGAGGGGCTTGTCGTTGAACTGGCAGGCGGTGCCAAAGCTGAGGGACCCTTCCTCCGCCGCCAGCTGTGCCCCCCAGCCCTCCGGCAAGGTCAGCTCATAGAAGAGGTAGATGGTTTTCCCATCCCCAATGGATTGCAGGAGGCGCAGGCTGGTTTCCTCCCCTGCCACGGTCTCGTTTAGGGGCTGCACCATGTCCTCCAACCCGGCTACATCGGTTTCCGTCAAGTGGAAGTGCTCCAACGCCGCCGGGCACCAGCTCTTTTGGGGGGCGCAGGCGGTGAGCAGCAGCAGGAGCGGGACCAGTATCCACAGCTTTTTCATGGTGGGCCTCCTTCCTGGCGGTCAAAGACGAAGGTATAGTCTAAAATTTCCACATGGTCCAGGGCATCCAGGCGGAAGATGCCGCTGGGGGGCTTGGCGTTGAGGGCTTTGATGGGGTCGGCTTCCCAGCCGCCGCCGAAGTTGTCCAAAACGCTGCCGTCCTGATAGACCAGCTTTACGCTCTCCTGTACGCTGGTCAGGGGGTCCGTGGGGGATAGGGGGTCCTGGACGGCCTCCACACTGATGGGCAGGCTGATGCTAAGGGACAGGGGGCTGATGGTGCAGCTGCCGCCCTTGTCCTGGGCGGTGCGGTGGGGGGCTTTGTTGTGGGGGGTCCAGGTCACGGAGCAATGGACGCCCTCCTGGCCAGGCTGGTCTGTGTCGCTGAGACGGAAGGTCAGGGCTTGGTTTGTGTAGCCGGGGCCGTCAAAGGAGACAGAGGCAAAGCAGTAGAGGCAGCGTGTGTCCGGGTCATAGGAGACCGCCCGGGTGGAATACTCCCGATACGTCAGGGGGCTGAACGCCGGGGCAAGATAAATCAGCGCCGTGAGTTCCTCGTTGGTGGGTTGGCGTCCTGTGCTGGGGAGGGTGAGGCTGTAGAGTATATTTAGTTGATGGCCGTCGCCAAAGGTTTCCAGTAAGGCCATTGTGGTGCCGTTCCCGTCGGCGTGGGACGACAGGAGATCCAATGTGGCACCGTCTGGGGTCCCGCTGCCGCCGGTGGTTTCCAGCATACCCTCCAAGCCGGTCAGGCCGCCGGGGGGAATCCACAGGATTTCTTGGATGCCCTGGGGCGCCCCCGTGCTCCTGGGGATTTGGGCCAGGGGTGGTTCCCCGCAGCCTGCCAAGCAGCCCAGCAGCGCCAACAGGAGCAGCAGGGCCAGGCATTGTTTCTTCTTCATTCCACGCCTCCTTTGCGTCAGGGCACCCGGCGGATGGTCTCCGCCAGGTGGATCAATTCCTCTTGGGACAGGGGGCCGTCCAGGTAGAAGAGGGTGTTGTCCTGGAACCAGACCAGGAGATTGCCCTTGCCCTCCTGGCCTCCCTGGTAAAAGTCCGCCGCCTGGTCCTGGACCGTAACCTGCTGCCGGGCCATCCCCTGGGTGGAGAAGGAGATGTTGCTGCTCACCGTGGTGCTGTCCCGCTTCCAATAGCCAAAGGTCAGGGCCTCCCCCCCTTCGGTGCGGAAGTGGTGGCTGGCCCCGAAGTCCGCCAGGTATACCGAGTGGGGGGCGTAGCCCTCTGGGGTCTGGGCCAGGAGGTAACGGGTGGGGTCGGGCTTCTCCCTGGGCTCCCCGCGGAAAGAGTAGAGCTGTCCCCCTTCCACCTGCTGGCTCACCCAGCCCAGGAAGTGTTCCCGGGCCTGGGCGTCCACCCCCAGCCAGGTGCCCAAGCCCAGCAGCAGCACCAGCCCCAGGCAGGCCACCCGCTGGGCCACCTGGCGGACACGGACCAGATGGTCCCGCCGGGCGGCTTGTTGGAATATATGGTCCATGTTCGCTGCAAACTCTGGGGAAACCTGGGGGTGGCAGTCCTCTGGGTCTGGGTAACTGGCCGCGATGATCCGTCCCGCTTCCCGGGCGGCTTCCCGCAAGCGTTCCTCTGGTATCATTGGATCCCCTCCTTTTGGCAAAGCGCGTCCAAATGCTTCTTGGCCCGCTGTTCCAGCTTGTAGGCCGCCCCCAAGGACAGGCCCAGAAGGGCCGCCGTCTCCTTGGGGCTGTAGCCCTGGTCATAGCGCAGCAGGATCAGCGCCTGTTCCCGGGGCGGCAGGCGGAGGATACAGCGGGTCAGGCCGTCGTCCACCTGCTCCTCCAAGCTGCCGGGGCCGGGGAGGTCCGGGGGCAGGGGGGCCTGGGGGCGGCGCTGGCGGTAGCGGCTGATGGCCTTGTGCCGGGCGATGGTGGCCAGGTAGGCCCGGGTCCTGGGGCTGTCCACGGCGTCCAGCTTGTCCATGGCCTCCAGGGCGGACAGGAAGCTGTCGTGGACCACCTCCTCCGCCTCGTGGTGGTTTTGGAGGATCTCCATGGCGATGTACAGCAGCAGCCCCTTGTAGCGCTGGTATAGCGCTTCCAGCTTGGCCCGGCTGTCGGGCTGGATGGGTCTGGCCAGAGCCCTCACCCCCTTTTCTCTGTTGGTTGAACCGTCCTTCTATTTATCATAACGCTTCAGGGGGGCGATTTTGGACAGATTTTTCAAAAGTTTTGCCGTTTTTTGATTTCCCAGGAAATTCCACCCCCTGGAAAGGCTGGACGCAGGGGGCAAACTGCGCTATAATGGGCCAAAAGGGAGGCGAGGCACCATGGGCCGTATGGGGTTCATCCACGACAAGCTGGACATCAAGTTTTTAATCCTCTATATCACCGCACGCCTGGCAGGGCCGGTGGACTTCACCACCCTGGCGGAGCTGTCCTTCTGCGACGAGGGGGTGTCCTATTTCGACTTCGCCGAAGCCCTGGCGGAGCTGGTGGAGACCCAGCACCTGGCCGTGGGGGAGGACGAGCGCTATGCCATCACCGAGAAGGGCCAGCGCAACGGGGCCATCTGTGAGAGCAGCCTGGCCTTTTCCGTGCGCCAGCGCTGCGAGGCCAACCTGGCCCAGGTCAACGCCATCCTCCGCCGGGACGCTCAGATCCGCACCGAGACCTTCCCCCGGGAGGACGGCGGCGGCGTCACCCTCCGGCTGATCCTGGACGACGACAAGGGGAATCTGATGACCCTGGACATGCTCACCGTCTCCCAAGACCAGGCCAGCCGCCTGGCCGAGCGGTTCCGGGAACAGCCGGAGCGCTTATATCAGAAGATTTTGCAGCTTTTGTTGGAGGAGGCGCCTTAGGGCAAAGCCTCCCTTTGTGGAAACGAACACGACCTGTTTGCCTCCCTCCCAGAGGGAGGCTTTTTCCCCAAAATCCACCAGCATCCGACACCCTTGACCCCCTTTCCCCTTTGTGCTACAATGGAAAAAACCATGTGACACACCGGAAAGGACCCTGTTATGAAGAAAAAAATCCTAGCACTTGTGCTGTCCTGTACCCTGGCCTTTGCCCTGGCCGCCCCCGCCGGGGCCGCCGGCACCCAGGCCCAACAGTCCGCCTACCTGCTCTACCACCTGGGCCTCTTCTTTGGGGAGGGCGTCCAGGAGGACGGCTCCCCCCAGTTCTCCCTGGACCGTGCCCCCACCCGGGCCGAGGCCGTCACCATGCTGGTGCGCCTGCTCAGCGCCGAGAAGGAGGCCCTGGCCCAGGACTGGGACATCCCCTTTACCGACGTGCCCCACTGGGCGGAGCCCTATGTGGGCTACGCCTACGCCCACGGCCTGGCCAATGGGGTGGACTTCACCCGCTTTGGCTCCGACCAGCCCACCACCGCCGCCCACTACCTCACCTTCGTCCTCCGGGCTCTGGGGTATCTGGACGGGGCGGATTTCACCTGGTCTGAGCCCTGGGTCCTCTCTGACCAGCTGGGCATCACCGACGGCAGCTACGGCACCGGCCGGGACTTCCTGCGGGCCGACGTGGCCCTCACCTCCGCCAAGGCCCTGGACGCCCCCCGGAAGGGGCAGAGCCTCACCCTGCTGCAACAGCTGCGGGGGGACAACAGCGTCACCACCGGAAACCTGGTGATCTGGGACCACTCCCTGGTGTCCATCCAGGAGAACTTCATCTCCTTCCTCTTCCACCCCGCCAAGGGCACCACCAACGGCTTCGCCTCCTTTAAGGTGGACCAGGTGAGCGTCAACGGCCAGCCCTGCGAGACCTTGCAGGTCACCACCCCCGAGGCGGTGGCCGCCTACCTGGCCTCCATCAGCTACGACGCCGGTGGCTTTGGCTACATTGAGATCAGCTACGACGAGGACGCCGCCCTGAAAGCGGCCACCGAGACCTACACCGACCCGGCAGGCCACGTCTACCCCCTGCTCACCTTCACCTTCCGCTACACCGCCACCCAGGCCGACGGCAAAGTCCTCACCGGCAGCTTTTCTACCTCCTATTATCTGGACGCGGATGGGGAGTAAATCCCCCGCCCTTGAGCGCGCAATTGCCAGTGGTTCAGGAGGTGCAGGAATATGCAGGAATCATCAAGATTGATTTTAGGCCTACGGGCCAAGGGGTGGACCGACACAGAAATTACGGACTTTATCCTTTGGATTGAAACAGGGGAAGAGCAGTATAAGCCCAAAGACACGAAGTAAAAAAATCGGGAGCTAGGTGCTCCCGATTTTTCTTTCCTTTTCCCCACGGATTTGCTATAATCAAGGCACGATGCCACCCGGATACCTGGGGAAACAATGGAGGTGCCCACCACAAAAAACCGTTGGCCGGATGGAAGTATCCCGGCCAACGGTTTTTTTAGCAATGAGGTATGTTTTTATGGAATCGCGGGCCTGCCGCCCCCCCGGTTGCTGTTGCCGGCGGCGTAAGCCGCCACCAGGACGATGAGCAGGGGCAGCGCTGCGGCCTGGAGGAATGCCCCAAAGGATTTGCTAAACAGCAGGCAGGCCAACAGGCACAGCAGCAGGGCGGCCAGGCCGGCCAGGACCAACAGGGTCAGGATACTGATGAGATAGCGTTTCATGGGGCTCCCTCCTTTTTCTGTGGTGGCGCAGTCAGCTCGGGCGGCGGCTCAGGCCCGGTTTGCCGCGGGACTGGTGGTGACGGTGGGGGCGGGGGTGGCTTCGGCGGCGAAGAGCTTCCCGGCGGCGTAGGCAGTGACCAGGGCACCGGCTATGGGGAGCAGGGCCTTGGTGATCCCGGCGCTCAGGGCGGCGGTGCCGATGAGGGCGGTGGCCATGAGGCCGATGCAAACCAGGGAAACAGCGGTGAGCAGAATAGCGATGGTCTTTTTCATGGGAATTACCTCCTTTGATTGGCTTGGCCTCCGGTGCTGGGCTTCTGTTGCAGCTGCCGTGGCTCAGCTTCTGATTGTATGATAGCACAAGGCCCCCGGGCCTGCTATGGCGGGAGTCTGGGAACTTTGTAGAAGCCAGGGGAGAAACTTAGCACCATTCTTCCAGTCCTAGCAGGATTCTGCTATAGAAATAGATGGAGCCTGGCACACAATAGAAAGACGCGGCACATGGCATGTATAGATACCATGTGCCGCGTCTTTGCTGTGGGTTTGGGATGGGATGGAAGGGCTTGTTCAGGCCTTCAGGTTTTCACAGAAGCGCATGAGGATGGTGGCCACCTGGGCCCGGGTGGCGGTGCCGGCGGGGTTCAGGGCGTTGGCGCCCATGCCGCTGACCAGCTTGGCGCCCACAGCCCAGGACAGGGCCTCCTGGGCGTAGCCGCTGACGGAAGCGCTGTCGGAGAAGCCGGAGAGGCTGGCGCTGGCGCTGGTGTCATAGCCCTTCTTGTTGGCATAGCGGTAGAGGATGGTGGCCAGCTGTTCCCGGGTGATGGGATCGTCGGGGCCGAAGCGACCGTTGCCGTAGCCGCTGACGATGCCGTTTTCCGCTGCCCATGCCACGGCGTTGGCGTACCACTGGTTGGCTGGGACATCCTGGAAGGGGGCGCCGCTGACAGCGGGCTTGCCCTCTAGGTTATACAGCACCTGGGCCAGCATGGCCCGGGAGAGGTTGGCGTTGGGGCCGAAGGTGGTGGGGGAGGTGCCGCTCATCATGCCGTTTTTGTACATGTACTCCACGGCGTTGAAGTACCAGGAGCCCACAGGCACGTCGGTGGCGTAGTCGCTGGTGGGGGCGCTGGTGGTGAGCTCATAGGCGCACAGGGCATAGTAGGTGGTGTTCACCAGGACTTCGTACTTCCCGTCGCCGTCCACGTCCTGGACCACAGGGGGGCACTTCACGTCGTTGGAGTGGATCACCTGGCCCTCATAGTTGGCGTAGCCGTCGTGGATGTCCCGGGAGGCCAGGAGCTTGCCGTCGTGGCTGAGAACGTAGATGGCGCCGTTGACGCCGGTGTTGGTGCCGTTGGGGGTGCTGCTGTCCGTCCAGGAGGCGAAGATGACTTCCTTCTTGCCGTCGCCGTTGATGTCCACGCAGACGGGGGCGGTGGGGTACTCAAAGACGGTGGCGCTGCTCTTGGGCAGGGTGAAGGGCCAGGAGCCGTGCTCCTGGCCGTCCAGGCCGAAGCAGTGGAGCTTGCCGTTGTAGGCGTTGAAGAGGATTTCCTGGTTGCCGTCGCCGTCCAGGTCCGCGGCCACAGGCTCGGAGAACACGCCGCCGGACATGGACTCGCTGTCCGCCTTTTTCAGGGGCGCACCCAGGTCCCGGGGGGCGGCGGACCAGTCAAAGCCCTTGGCGCTGTTCTGGTAGCGGCTGCGGTCCTGGTTGAAGATGAAGGCGGTCATGTAGCGGGAGTCGGCGATGGTCTGCCAGTTGGTCTGGGAATAGGTGGTACGGTCCATCATCATGGCGGTGACGATGACCTCGCCTTTTCCGTCGCCGTCCACATCGCTGTAGAGGGCAGCGGAGTGGCCCAGTTCTGCCCGGTAGAGCTCAGCCCGGGTCTCCCCGCCCTGGATGGGCCAGCCCCAACCGCCGTTTTCGCACTTGGTTTCCTGGCCGTAGTCCTCAAAGATGGCCACGCCGCCCCAGGGACGGCTGCCATAGCGCTCGTTGGTGGTCACCAGGGAGCCGTCGGCGTTGTAGGCCTGGACGTAGGCGTTGTCGGTGGGGACGATGATCTCCGGCAGGCCGTCGTTGTCCAGGTCGCCGGTGGCGATGCCGTCGCCGAACACGCCATAGCTGTAGGCCTGGCCTACATGGTCCGGGGAGAGCTGGGGCCAGCCGGGGACCACGCTGCCGTCGCAGCGGTAGAGCCACACGCTGGCCTCGGCGGCCACGCCCATGCCCACGGCGATTTCCATCCGGCCGTCGCCGTCCACGTCGGTCACAGCCAGGGAGCGGACCCCGCTGCTGCCGCTGACGGGCTTCTGGGGCCAGCCGGGCTTGAAATAGCCCTGGTCATTGAGCACGGAGATGGAGCCGTCGCCGTAGCCGATGACGATTTCCTTGCGGCCGTCGGCGTCGATGTCCAGGACTTCCATATCGGTAAACACCTGGCGGCCAGGGTTGTCGTTGAGGGTGTATCCGGCGGCGCGGTCCTTGCCGGCGTTGATGCGCCACTTCTCCGCCCCGGTGGCGGCGTCCATGACCATCATGGAATAGGCGGCGTTGAGGACTTCCAGCTTGCCGTCGCCGTCCAGGTCGGTGACCACAGGGCTGGCGTAATAGCATTCCTCCTGATAGTACGGGCTGGTGCTGCCAGCGAAGCTATACTGTTCGCCGATGCTCACACTGCCCCCCGCTGCCTGGGCGGGGACGCACAGGAGACTGAGGAGGACACTGAGGGATAGCACTGCGGTGAAAAATCGTTTCATGTTTCGTTACCATTCCTTTCTCTTGCCTCTCAAGGGCTTGTCCGCCCATTGTAGCATTGGGTTGTTGGGATTGTCAAGCTGGCGGCCGCCGCTGCGGACCTGGGCGAAAAACGCCCGCAGGAGCTGGGCGCAGGGCTCCTCTAAAATATGCCCCACAATCTTGGGGTGGTGGCGGAAATTCTCCTCGAAGAGGTTCAGGATGGACCCGCAGGCCCCAAACGCTTCGTCCTTGGCCCCGTAGTATAGCTCCGGGACCCGGGCGCTGATGATGCCCCCGGCGCACATGGGGCAGGGCTCCAAGGTGACATACAGCCGGGTGCCTTGGAGGCGCCAGCCTCCCAGGGTCCGGCAGGCGTCGGCGATGGCCAGGAGCTCTGCATGGGCCAGGGGGTCCCGGTCCTCCTCCCGGCGGTTCCGGCCCCGGCCTACGATGGTGTCCCCCTGGACGATGACGCAGCCCACAGGCACCTCCCCGGCCTCGTAGGCCTCCCGGGCCAGGGCCAGGGCCTGGGACATGTAATGTTGGTGGTCCATATCTGCTCACCTCATGTTCCTTGATGGGGTTAGTATAGCGGATTTGGGGCGTGGGGGCAAGGATGGTATGCCCAGGGACTTCACTAAACATTAAATTATGTTGACAGATATCCGGATGCCATTGGCAGCCCTTGCCCTGCTAAGACGGAAAACGCGATATCCAGCCCTGAGGTGTGGATACCGCGTTTTGTTGTTACCCATACTGATACCGCCGCCGCCTACTGAGGAAGCAGTACAGCGAGACAAAAAAGCTGGCGCACTCCGCCGCCGCCATAGCCGCCCATAGCCCATCCACGCCGAAGAGCAGCGGCAGGCCCAAAATCCCTACGATCTGGAACACGAAGGTACGCAGGAAGGACAGCACCGCCGACACCGCCCCGTTGTTCAGCGCCGT
>NZ_JBQILM010000027.1:0-34083 GCF_056797215.1 Evtepia sp. | reverse complement strand
ATCCCCCGGAGGGCGTCTGGGTTGCGGTACTCTGGCGCAAAGACGATGGTGGAGCGCAGGCTTTCCACTAAACCGCTCTGGCGGGGGATGCCGAACTTGGCGGGAAAGGCACTGCGCATGGTGGCGATGACGTGCATGGGAATAGACTCTTGCATGGGACGTCCTCCTGTGTGCTTTGGTGGGGGGTTACAGGGCCCGGGCCACGGTATAGGCGGTGGCGATGGCGGTCATAACGCTGCCTACCTTACAGCCATCCCCTACTTGATAGACTTCGATGCCGCTGCCGGTGAGTTCGGCGGACAGGGAAGGGCGGGGACGGAAGCCAGCGGCCAAGATAACCCCGTCGGCGGGGAGGGTTTCTTGTCCTTGGGCTGTGGCAATGACCACACTGTCCGGGTTTACTTGGACTAGGCGGCTTCCGGTACGAATGCTGACCTTTGCCTCTTCCAACAAGTCCTCCAGCATCTGCTGGTTGCTCTCTGGCACAGGGATGCCGGCGGAGAGAAGGCAGGGCAGGGCTTCTACCATGGTGACCTCCCGGCCTTCCTGGGCGTAGCCCAAGGCAGTCTCGCAGCCCACCAGACCGCCGCCAATGACCACCAGCTTTTTTCCTGAGACAGGAGCGCCGGTGAGGGCGGCAACGCAGTCCACGACATTGCTGCCCGTGATGCCGGGCACAGCGGGGACGACCGGTTCCGCTCCCACGGCCAGGATTACGCTGTCGGGCTTGCGAGCCAGGATATCCTGGGTGGTGAGGTGGGTGTTGCGTTGGATGGTGACCCCCAGCTTGTCAAGCTGACGCTGATACCAGCGGTTCAGCTGGTTGAGGACTTCCTTGAAGTGGTGGGCCCCGGCGGGGAGCAGGTTGCCTCCCAGTTGTGCAGAGCCCTCGCAGAGGGTGACAGTATGCCCCCGGCTGGCGGCGGTACGGGCGGCTTCCATTCCGGCCACGCCGCCCCCTACCACCAGGACGTCCTTTTTTGCAAAGACGGGCAGGGGGCTGAAGCTGGCTTCCCGTGCGGCCTGGGGATTCACCGCGCAGCCTGCCCGCCGTCCCAGCTTCAACGCGCCGATGCAGCCCTGGTTGCAGCCGATGCAGGGGCGTATGTCCGCCAAAACGCCCCGCTCTACCTTTTGGGGATAGGCCGGGTCGGCTAGGGAGGGGCGGCCCAGAACCACAGCGTCGATTTTTCCCGCTGCAATGGCCGCTGCCGCCAGCTCCGGGGCGTCCATCCCGCCGCCGCAGAGAATGGGGATGTTTACCGCCGCCTTTGCCTGTTCTGCTAAGTCCAGGATGCGGCCCTTTTCCATGTAGCAGGGAGGGGCGGCGTAGTAGAAGGAGTCGTACTGGCCAAAGTCCACACTGAGGCAGTCGTAGCCGTAGGCCTCTAGGCGGCGGCAAATTTCCACCCCCTCTTCCAGGGTGCGGCCCACCTCGTCCTCCCCGTGGAGGGAGGGGTGGTTGTAGCCCTTGATGTAGGTTTTCAGAGCCAAGCGCATGGACACCACAAAGTCAGAGCCGCAGGCGGCCTTGACCCCCTCCACAATTTCCCTGGCGCACCGCAGGCGGTTTTCCAAGGCCCCGCCGTATTCGTCCTCCCGGTGGTTCATGTAGGACAGGGCGAACTGGTCCAGGAGATAGCCCCAGTGCATGGCGTGGACTTCGATGCCGGGGAAGCCACAGGCCTTCAAAAAGACGGCGGTGTCGATCATCTGCTGGATTTTTTGTTGAATTTGCATCTTGGTGAGGGCAGGGGTGGTTTTGGCGGGGTCATGGTAATAGGGGATTTCCGAGGGGCCGTAACAGCCCATGGCGTTGCGTCCATAGCCCATGGAGACTTGGGGGAGCATCTTGGCACCATAGGCGTCCAAACGCTCCAATAGCTCTACGGCAGAGCGCTGGAAAGCCTTGGGGGCTTTCAGGGGCTGCTTGCTGTCCAGGGGATGGACGGGGTCCACCAGCACGTCTGGGTGAAAGGCCCCAGTATAGATCAGACCGAAACCTCCCTTGGCCCGGGCTTCAAAGTAGGCCAGGCCGTCGGGGGAGAAGGCCCCCTGGGGGTCGAAGAGGGAGGGGAGAGTCAGGGGACCAGCGCAGAAGCGGTTTTTCAGGGTGAGACTGCCCAACTGTAGCGGTTGGAACAGGGCAGAGTAGGGGTAGGACATGGTTTTCACGCTCCTATAAAATATATGGTTCTCAGTGTAGCATAGATTATGGAGTGGTGCAACCGGAGGCATGGGGCTTGCTGGAAAAGGTTGTGAAATTTTCCTGTCTTGTTAGGGGGCCGTATCTTTTATCTTTGAGATGTGCTATAATTGGGGCATCTAAAAAGAGAGAGGAGAAGCGGAATGGAATTGACCTATGCACAAGCCCTGGACCTTCTGAAGGAGTACAACCAGGGGGACTTTCATCTGAAACACGCTTACGTGGTCTCCGACGTGATGGGCTGGTTTGCTGAACAGCTTGGCTTTGGGGACGAGCGGGCGTTTTGGTCCATTGTGGGCCTGCTCCACGACCTGGATTTTGAACAGTACCCGGAGGAGCACTGCGTGAAGTCCCAGGAGATCATGCGGGAGCGGGGGTTGGATGAGCGGTTAATCCGGGCCACTGCCAGCCATGGTTATGGCCTGGTGTCAGACATCAAGCCGGAACACCTGATGGAAAAAGTTCTCTTCGCCACCGATGAGCTCACGGGCCTTATCGGCGCAGCGGCTCTTATGCGCCCCTCCAAGAGTGTGTCGGATTTGGAGGTGAAGTCCGTGAAGAAAAAGTTTAAGGACAAGAAATTCGCTGCCGGCTGCTCCCGGGAGGTGATCCTCCAAGGGACGGAAATGCTGGGCTGGGAGTTGGACGAGCTAATTGACAAGACCATCCAGGCCATGCGTGCCAGTGAGCATGTAGAATGAAAGGATAGGAAATGGAGCGGGACGCAACGAAAACAGGAAGGAGGGCCGCGCTCTGTTGGGGGGCGGGTTCGGTGGTGGTTGTGTGCGTACTGCCATGGCTGACGCTTCTCTTGGACCCCGGTACGGGTATGGGAATTTTTGTGCTGTGCCTGTTCGTTGTGGCTCCAATTTACTTTGTGTTTTTGGGCATCTTTGCGGGAAAGGGTCTCCGCCGCCGCTGGGTTCTGCCCTTCCTGGCGCCTGGGCTGTTTTTGCTGGAAGGCGGACTGATTGACGCATGGCAGATGTTGGCTGGCTATGCTGGGGCATACCTTGCCCTGGGGTTCATCTCCATGATGATTTCTTGGAGCATCGCCCCCAAAGGGGAACAGGCTGATTGACAACAGACCCGGCAGCGAGGACGATGTGCTTCGCTGCCGGGTCTTATGTGGAATATTTGCTGCTGGAACAGGGGTGGCGTGAGCCGTCTCCGTTTATTCTGCCCCGATCCAATACCGCCAGGGGAAGTCCACTGCCTCCTGGGCATAATCAATGCCCACCCGCTTTCCAGACTGAATGGAGAAGGGTAGGCTGTCACTTTCCGGGACATCCAGCCCCAGGGGGGAGAGGTCATCGCAGACGAAAAGATTGTCACTGCACAGGGAGCAGCCGTTTTCCGCTTTGGTGAGGTCCAGGGCCTTGCACAGCTTCCCCGGCCCGTTGAGGAAATTCTTTTTTTGGTAGGGGGAGAGTTGGGAAAACGCCTTGCCATAACGGGTGTGGGAGAGCAGTTCCACGTCCCCCCGTGCCTCCCCGCCCCGGATGAGTACGGCGGCGGGTTCCCCCTCGGGCTCGGTGACAAAGTTCAGGCAGTGATACATCCCGTAGATTAAATAGATATAGGCGGTGCCAGGGGCGGCAAAGAGGGTTTCTGTGCGGGGGGTGCGGCGGTAGCCATAGGCGTGGCAGGCCTTATCCAGCCGCCCGATATAGGCCTCGGTCTCGTTGATACGCAGGGCCAGGGGCAGGCCGTCTAGGACACGGACCAGGTACTTGCCCAGAAGGTCCTGGGCGACGGTACAGGTGTCACGGTTGTAGAACGCAGGGGGGAGTTTCATAGGGAGTGATCTCCTTTCAGCCAGATGATCTGTTCCGGGGGCGGTTCCTCCCCCCAGGCTGCGGCCCGCCAAGTTTCCCCGGCGTAACTGCGGAAATGTTCGTGTTCCGGGGGCGTTTTCCCCCACTGCTGGCCCAGGCCCAGGCCGCTGTATTTGCACCAGGCCTCCTTCCGGGTCCAGAGGGTATAAAAAGCGGGCCAATCCCCCCCAAGGGCCTGATAGCAGGCAAACTCCTCCGCCGTCAGGGCTTGCCGGGGGAGGGCAGGGCGGCGGGGCTTCATCACCTCGATGTCCACCCCCACCGGGTGGGCAGAGAGGGCGCACAGCACCAGGCCACCGCTGTGGCTGAGGTTGAAATGGTGCTGGGGATTTTTGGGAAAAAAGGGCTTGCCGGTCTCCGTCCGTTCCAGCGGGGGGAGGGGGGAGAGCCCCCAGGCGTCTGCCGCAGCTTGGGCCAGCAGCGCCACCCCGCTGCCCCCATGGGTCCCATATAGCTTCAAAAAACACCCCCCTTTCGGTTATGATTTTCTCCCATTCCGCTTATACTGAATCAAGCGGAAACACTTGCCAAGGTGCGGGAAATTGGATATAATGAGAAACACTTGTTTGGACTACATTATAGCTGAATAGAAAAGGTGTGTAAACCCAATGGCAAATGATTGCATTCATGAATATATCGCGCCCCAAAAACGGGCGCATCTAGTGGGCATCGGCGGGGTGTCCATGTCCCCCCTGGCGGAGGTGCTCCAAGGGGAGGGGCTGAACGTCACTGGTTCCGACATGTTGGACAGCAGTTCCGTGGCCCATCTCCGCTCCCTAGGCATCCCGGTGACCATCGGCCACCTGGCGGAGAGCGTAGCCGGTGCGGATTTTGTCATCCGCACCGCCGCCGTCCACGACAGCAACCCAGAGATCGCCGCCGCCCGGGCCCAGGGCATCCCCGTCTTTGAGCGGGCGGAGGCCTGGGGCTCCATCATGCGCCGGTATAAAAATGCCCTGTGCATCTCCGGCACCCACGGAAAGACCACCACCACCTCCATGTGTACCCACATTGCCATGGCCGCTCGGATCGACCCCACGGTGATGATCGGCGGCACCCTCCCCCTGCTGGGTACCGGCCACCGGGTGGGGAAGGGGGAGACCATCATTTTGGAGTCCTGCGAATACTGCAACTCCTTCCTGTCCTTCTATCCCACCGTGGCGGTGATTTTGAACATCGAAGCGGATCATCTGGACTTCTTCAAGGACTTGGAGGATGTGGAGAACTCCTTCCGGGCCTTTGCCGACCTGGTGCCCAGCGGCGGAACCGTCCTGGCCAACGGGGAGGACGAGAATACCATGGAAGCCCTAAAGGGGAAGAGGGGTGTGCTGACCTTCGGCCTGGAACAGGGGGACTTTCACGCAGAGAATTTGCGCTGGAAGGGGGGCCTGCCCAGCTTCGATATCGTCCAGGACGGGAAGCCTGTGGCCCACATTTCCCTCCAAGTACCTGGGATGCACAATGTGAAGAACGCCATCGCCGCCGCCGCTGCCGCCCTGGTGCTGGGCATCTCTGGGGACGCCATCGCCCGGGGCTTGAACGACTTCCGGGGGGCGGGCCGCCGCTTTGAGTATAAGGGGATGGTCAAGGGGGCGGCCATTTATGACGACTATGCCCACCATCCTGGGGAGCTAAACGCCCTGTTGGATATGGCCATGAGCCTGGGGTATCAGCGGGTGATCTGTGCCTTCCAGCCCCATACCTATACCCGGACCAAGGCCCTGTTTTCTGAGTTTGTGGAGGCATTGCAAAAGCCCAATGTGACATTTTTGGCGGAAATTTTCGCTGCCCGGGAGAAGAACGACGTGGGGATTTCCTCCCAGGACCTGGCGGACGCCATCCCCGGTGCCCTGGTGGCGCCCTCCTTTGCGGAGTTGGCCAACTGGCTTTACCGCCTGGCCCGGCCGGGGGACCTGATTCTCACGGTGGGGGCGGGGAACGTCTACACCGTGGGGGAAGCCCTGGCCAAGCGGGACAGCCAAGCAGAGCAGAGCGCAACGGCGCGCTGAAGCAGACACAGGATCGAGAGCTCCGCCGCCCTTAGGCGGCGGAGGTGCTTTTACACTAGGAGTAGAAATTGACGCCCACGGGGGTTGGAGAAGGAAAAAATGGAGAAACTAAATATTCAAGAGATTCCCGGCTTTCGCTTCGGCCAGGCCCAGGACCAAAAAGCTGGCACCGGCTGTACGTTGATCCTCTGTCCCCAGGGGGCAGTGACCGGGGTGGATGTTCGGGGCGGCTCCCCCAGTACCAGGGATACCGATGCCCTGGCCCCCCAGTGCAACCGGGAAGTGGTCCACGGGGTGCTTCTCACTGGGGGCAGCGCCTTTGGCCTGGATGCCGCCGGCGGGGTGATGGAGACCTTGGAGTCCGTGGGCATCGGCCGGGATGTTGGGGTCACCCGTGTCCCCAACGTCTGCGCTGCCGTCCTCTTCGACCTGAAATTCGGCCGCATGGATCGCCGTCCAGATGCCGCCATGGGCCGCGCCGCCTGCATTGCTGCCCTAGAGGGCTTGCCCTTCCGGGAGGGGAACTTCGGTGCGGGGATGGGCTGCACCGTGGGGAAGCTCCTGGGCCCGGAACAGGCTATGAAAGGCGGCGTGGGGGCCTATGCCCTGCGCCAGGGGGAGCTGCTGGTGGGGGCTGTGGTGGCCTGCAATGCCGTGGGCGACGTGGTGGAACGGGGCCGGATCATTGCCGGCGCCCGGAACCGGGATAACACGGGCTTCCTTTCCAGCGAGGAGTGGCTCATTGCCCACAGCACCCGGCAGAAGGACATTTTCAGCGGCAAGATGACGGGGGAGAACACCGTCATCGGCTGTGTGGTGACCAATGCTGCCCTGAACAAGGCCCAGGCCAGCAAGCTGGCGGCGGTGGCCCAAAACGGGACGGTCCGAGCTGTCCGCCCCGCCAACGCCACCTTTGACGGGGATTGTATGTTTGCCATGTGCTATGGCTCGGTGCCCGCCGACCCCGATGTGGTGGGCATTCTGGCGGCCCGGGCTGTGGAGGAGGCCATCCACCGCTCGGTGCGCCAGGCGGAGAGTCTACACGGGCGGCCCGCCCTGCGGGACCTGCCCTTTTGAAAAATAGGAAAAAGGAGCGCTGCATGAAAGTATCGGAATTGAAGTATGAACGGCTTTCCATTGAGGAATTTGCCGGGGAGATCAAGGACATTATCCGCCAGGTGAAGGAGGCTTCCTCTGCCCAGGAGGTGTTGGAGGCCCGGGAGCGCTATAAGAAGCTGTCGATCCGCTTGGAGACCGCCCAGGCCCTGTCCTATATGCGCTACAGCGTCAACACCGCCGATGAATTTTATCTGGCGGAAAAGGACTACTACGACGAGACTGGCCCCCAGGCCCAGAGCCTGATGCAGGACTATAGCCGGGCTATGGTGAACAGCCCCTACCGCCAGGAGCTAGAGGTCAGCGGCAAGCTGCTGCCCCTGATGTACCGCTCTATGGAGGTGGATTTGAAGTCCATGGCCCCCTGTATCATCCAGGAGATGGTGGAGGAAAACCGCCTGGTGAGCAAGTATTCCCAGCTTATGGCGGGGATGGAGTTTGAATTCCGGGGGGAAAAGCTCCCCCGTCCCATGCTGATGAAGTATGCCAAATCCCCGGACCGGGCCACCCGGAAGGAGGCCTATGAGGTTCTAGGCCGCACCCTTAAGGAGCACAGCCAGGAGTTGGACGGCCTCTTTGACCAGCTGGTGACCATCCGCCATCGGATGGCAGTGCGCATGGGGTATAAGAATTTCGTGGAGTTGGGCTACTACCGCATGGGCCGCCTGTGCTATGGCCCGGAGGAAGTGAAACAGTTCCGGGAGAACGTCCGGCGGGATGTGGTGCCTGTGGTGGCCCGGCTCCGGGAGGAAGTGGGCAAGGCCCTGGGCGTGGACAAGTTGATGCTCTACGACTATGACCTGATTTTCCCCCAAGGGGACCCTGCACCCAAGGGGGGGAAGGAAGAAATCTTTGCCGCCGCCAAGGCCATGTACCACAGCATGAGCAAGGAGACAGGGGAGTTTTTCGACTTTATGCTGGACACCGATGCTTTCGACGTGGAGTCCCGGAAGAACAAATGGGGGGGCGGCTACTGCACCAGCTTCATGGCCTACCACCAGCCCTTCATCCTGGCCAATTTCAACGGCACCTCCGGGGATGTGGATGTGGTGACCCATGAGGCAGGCCATGCCTTTGCCGACTACACCATTGCAGGCAACGAGTATGTGGTGGAGCTGAATGTGGGCGGCATGGAGACGGCGGAGACCCACTCCATGAGCATGGAGTTCTTCGCTTGGCCTTATATGGAGCACTTCTTTGGGGAGGACGCCAAGCGCTATCAGTTCATGCACCTGCTGGACTCTCTATCCTTCCTGCCCTATGGCACCATTGTGGACGACTTCCAGCGCCAGGTCTATGAGAACCCGGAGTGGACCCCGGAGGAGCGCAAGGCCGCCTGGCGGAAGCTAGAGGCGGAGTTCCGCCCCCACCTGCACTTCGAGGGCATCCCCTACTTGGAGGAGGGCACCCGCTGGCAGTATCAGATGCACATCTATGAGACGCCCTTCTATTATATTGACTACTGCCTGGCCCAGACGGCGGCGCTGCAATTCCTCCTGGCGTCCCAGAAGGACTATGACGGGGCCTTTGCCCGCTACGTCCGTTTCCTCTCTCAGGGCGGGGAGAAGGTGTTTACGGACTTGTTGGAAGAGGCCGGTTTGCGCTCTCCCTTCCAGGAGGGGGCCTTGGGACAGTTGGCCCAGGAGACAGAGCAGCTTTTGGAAAAGCTGAAAGCTGACGCAGGCCTTTGAACATTGAACAATAGGAACATCCCCCTGGTTGGTACGCAGACCAATCGGGGGGATGTTTTTTCTCTTGACAAATAGACTACAAGCTGTTATCCTATAGTTAGACTACAAGATGTCATCAAAGGAGGTGACAAGGGATGATTGCCCAAGTTTCCGATTCTGAGCTGGAATTGATGAAGATTGTCTGGGCCAATGAGGGCACAGCCTTCTATGCGCACATCATGGAGGAGTTGGCAAAATCAGGCCGGACATGGCAGAAGAACACCATCATTACTTTGCTGTCCCGTCTGGTGGAAAAAGGGCTGCTCAAGACCAAGAAGTTGGGCCGCAGGAACGAGTACACTGCGGTGGTGTCCGAAGGGGACTATCAGGCGGCTCAGACCCAGACGCTGCTGAACAAGCTGTATGAGGGCAGCGCCAAGGGGTTGGTTTCCACCCTGATCCAGAGGGATTTGATTTCCCCGGCGGAGTATGAGGAGTTGAAGCAGTTCTGGGAGGAGGGAAAGCCATGAATGAGATAGGAAAGCTGGTGGTATCCCTGTCCCTTTCCGGCGGGGTGCTGCTCCTGGTGCTGCTGTTTGGCAGGCCTCTGTGGAAAGACAGGGTGAGTAAAACCTGGCAATATTACATTTGGCTCATCGTAATTGCCCGGCTGCTGTTGCCAGTGCCCACAGAGCTGGAGTTTACTTGGGAGCGTGCGTCCCAGGCGGGGCAAAGCATTCAGTCACCAACGGCGGAACTGTACATGACCTCCCCTGAAGAGGCGGACAACCATAGCCCCAGCGGGGACGGTTTGGGCAATGGGATTGCCCGGCCGGAGGGGACGCCCCTGCTGGAAGAATCCAAGGAGAATGCTGGGGCATGGCTTTTGGACAAGCTCTGGCTGTTGTGGCTAAGCGTGGCACTGTGCATGTTCCTGCAAAGGGTTGTGACCTATTGCCGTTTTAGGGGCCATATCCAGAGGGGTTGGGGGGCAGTGACCCAGCCAGCTCTGTTGGGAACCCTGGCCCAGGCCAAGACGAAGGCCGGGGTGCGCTGTCCGGTGGGGCTATACCACAATCCCATGGTATCCTCGCCTTTGCTGTTGGGCTTTTTCCGGCCAGTGGTGGTGCTGCCCAACACGGACTTGCCCAAAAGTGAGCTGTATTACACCCTGCTCCATGAGCTGACCCACTATAAACGGGGAGATATGTTCTATAAGTGGCTGGTGCAGTTGACCCTGTGCCTCCACTGGTTCAACCCCCTGGTCTGGTGGATGGCGGGGCAAATCAACCGGGACTGTGAGCTCTCCTGCGATGAGGCCCTGCTCCGACGCTTGGATGCGCCTGCCCGGCGGGACTATGGAGACACCCTCCTCCACGCTATGGTGGCAGGGGAGCGCTACCCTAAAGTGGCTGTCCACCTGAACGAAAGTGCTCAGTGCTTAAAAGAAAGGTTGGGTGCTATTATGAGGTTTGGGAAAAAGAGACCTGTGGTAATCTCTCTGCTGCTGACCTGTCTGCTGATTGGCGTCGCGGTGGCGGCGGGGGCTTGCGTGCCGCAGTCCCTGGTGGGGGAGAAGGAGCCAACAGAGGAGGAGCTTTGGGAGCAGGAACACTCGATTTTGTGGGGATATACAGAAGAGGATGCGTATGCACAATATCCCTGCCACTTGGGGTGGACGGGCCTCTATTCTCCACAAGGAAGAGATGTTGCTGTAACACTGGATCATGACAGTCAGGGCCCCTATATTTTTAACCTATCTTGGAATGTATATGGCTACAACGGAGAGATACCCCCCAGCAAGACCTTTCCAATTTGGGACGAGGAGGAGCAGGAGAGGGTGACACTAACAGCCTACTTTAGCAAATACAGCGAAAAGATTATGAGAAACCCGGGGGCGATGCAGGCGTTGCGGGAGCTGATGTTGGAAGAATACAAGCATGGCAAGGTGAGAGGGGATCGGGACATCAACTTTTTTATCCATGTTGCGGATGATGTTGGCGCTGTTGGTGCGGAAAAACTAGCCCAACGGTATTATGAGGATGGCCTAGGGATAGAGTTTGGTGAGGTTCTGTATCTTTTGGACGAAAGCATCCAAAGGGAGTGGCTGGAGAGGGCTTATGCTGAAGGAAATAAGACGCTTTATTCAGAGGCCCTAGAGTGCTTGTACTGGGACGATAGGAACAATTGGATGGAGATGGATCCCCAAGTAGTGGAGGAACTTGCCCAACAGGCCTACGCTGACGATAAGGTTGAAATTTTCGACGTTTTGACCTGGCACATGGACCGGACGGCTTTGGAACGATGGCAGGAACGGCTGGAACAGGAAAACCGGGCCGTATACCTCCCCATTGTCCGGGAGTCTTTGCGGTGGGTGGAGGAATAGGAAACAGGAAAGCAGTGGTCTGGACCTTTCACGTCCAGACCACTGCTTTTACGGCACCCTAACCTCTTGCACCAAATTTTCTCGGAAAAGCTTCTGGATGTCCTCCCGGCGCTTGCTCTGTCCCAGGCACCACATGAGCTTTGTCACTACGGCCTCCTGGGTCATGTCGTGGACGGGGATGCCGCCGCAGTCCAAGATTCGCTGTCCAGTCTCATAGACGCTGAGGTTACTTCCCTCATAGCGGCACTGGCTCCCCACCAGGATGGGAAGGCCGGACTGGGAGGCCCGGCGGATTTCTGCGGTAAAGTCGCTTTTCAAAAACGGGACGCCCCCCAGGCCGAAGCCCTCAATGTAGATGCCCTCATACCCCCGCTCCTGAAGGAAGCGGAAGATATCTGGGTCCATGCCAGGGAAGAGCTTCAAGACGGAGATGCGGTCGGAGTAGTCCACTTGGAGGCGGAAGGGGCCTGCCGGCGGGGTCTCCTCTAGGCGCAGTTGCAGGCCAAATGCGTTGACCTCCCCGACGTAAGGATAGTTGATGCTCTCGAAGGCGTTGAAGCTGACGGTGCGCACCTTGGAGGTCCGGCAGCCCAGCATGATTTTTCGGTCAAAGGCCACGAACACCCCGCCCCGCCCGCTGGCGGCCATTTGCAGGGCACAGCGGAGGTTGTCGGCGGCGTCAGACATAGGGACGCCCAGGGGCATTTGGCTCCCGGTGAGCACCACCGGGATGGGGATGTTTTGCAGCATGAAGGAGAGCATGGAGGCGGTGTATGCCATGGTGTCCGTGCCGTGGATGAGCACCACCCCGTCCCAGTGTTCCACGTCCTCGCCGATGCGCAGGGCCAGGGTGCGCCAGTGGTCGGGGGTGATGTTGGAGCTGTCCAGGGAGCAGAGGTCCTCTGGGGTGATGGACAGGGCAGGGTCGAAGCCCCCCAAAAGGGTTCCGATTTCCTCACTGGTGAGGGCGGGGGTAAGGCCGTTTTCCCCGGGGCGGGAGGAGAAGGTCCCGCCAGTGTTGATTAGTAATATTTTTTTCATCATAGCTGCAGTATAGCAAAGCCGGGGAGAGATTACAACAAGAAATGATGGGATTTTCCCTAATTCCCTGCTTCCATGGCAGTGGGGGAGAGCTGGCCTACATATAGCCTAGCGTTTGCATATAGCTGGCACAATTCTGCCCGCTTGAGCTTCCCTTTTGGGTTGAAGTTGCCGTGGCTGTCCTGGCCGGTGCACAGCTTAATTTCATAGGCAAAGACGATATCGCTCAAATAGGCGATGGAGATGTTTAGATAGTCTGGGATGACCACGTTGCTTGCCTCGATATCGTGGGGGAACAGGTCCCGGTAGGCCCGGGCCAGGGCGGACACCGCCTCCTCCCGGGTGACCGGCGCACTATAGTCCTGGTGGGGGAAGATGTACCCGGCGTCAAGACAGCTTTGAATCGCCTTGCCTGCCCAGTAGCCGTTTTGGTCTGTGCCCACCGGCAGGCCGGAGGTGCGGGCAATGACTTGGCAGAGTTCCGCCAGGGACAGGGTCTGCTCAGGACGGAAGGTCCCGTCGGCATACCCCTTGATGGAGCCGGAGATGGCCATGGCGTTTACGGCCCGGTAATACCAGGCGGTGGAGGCGACATCCCGGAAGATGGGGAGGGAGTCGTTGCCAATGTAAAAGGTCAGGGTGCCTCGGCTGTCGATGGGGAGCTCTGTGGGGGTGACGGTCAGGTTGTGGCCGTGGATGTAGACACCCTTGTGGGGGGCACCTGCCAATTTCACCGGGTAGGGGAAGTGAAAGGTATAGGAGTTGGAAAAGCTGCTCTCTAGGGTTTTGCGTTCCTCGTCTGTACAGTCATAGTCGGGATACTGGGCCAAAAGGGCGTCCAGGGCTGCCCGGTTGTCGTATTGCAGCGCCAAGGTGAAGGCATTTTTTGTGGTCTTTTTGAGTGTAAGCGCTCCATCAAAGTGTGCGTTTAGCGCGGCCAGATCGTCAAAAGCCGTAGACTGTACCGTACCGGCATACTCGGTGCCGTTGTAGGTAAAGTACTGGGCTTTACTCAGGTCGATGTTGTGCGCTTCCCCAGCGTCCAGGGCATCCACCCGGCAGCCGGATTGTACCGTGACAGTACCGGAACCATCCGGGTCCAGGGTGATTTCCGTGCCACTGTGGATACAGGAACAGAGGGATACCAGCAAGACGGCTATCATAAAAAAAGATAAGATGTTTCGTTTCATAGCGATGTCTCCTTATAAAGTAGGAAAACAGTGTGATTGAGGGGCACACTGTTTTCGCGTTGCATCACTATATGTCAACGTTCCTAGAGATCATACCAACTTTTTGGGAATGCCTTGCCGGTGGCCTGAAAAAGCTGCCTTTGGCAAAGCAGGAAAAGTATGATATAATTGGGGCAAGCAAACACTAGGGGGAGACCCCGCAGGATGATGGCGAGGAGAAGAAATATGAACAAACGAATTACCGCCGCACAGGCGGCGGCACTGGTCAAGGATGATATGACCCTGACCACCACAGGCTTCAACGGCTTTGGATGTCCAGAGGACTTGATTATGAGCTTGGCGGAGCATTATGACCAAACCGGCCACCCCCAGAACCTGTCCCTGGTGAAGTGTACCAGCCAGGGGGACGGGGAAGGCCGGGGCGTCAGCCACTTGGCGGAAAAGCCGGGGATGTTCCGGGAGCTGATCATTTCCCACATGGGCTATGACCCTGGCCTGCGCAAGATTGTGGCGGAGGAAAAGGTGACCTGTTATATGCTCCCCCTGGGAAACCTGATGCAGCTTTTCCGGGCCATTGCCGGAGGGCTGCCGGGGGCCATCTCCACCACAGGAATTGGAACCTTTGCCGACCCCCGTTTTGGTGGCGGCAAAGCAAACCGAAAGACCAGGGAGGCGGGGAAGGAGATTGTTTCCCTGGTGGAGCTTGGGGGAAAGGAATGCCTGTTTTACCCCAGCTTCCCTGTTGATATCTGTTTCATCCGGGCAACCTACGGGGATGAGGACGGGAACCTGTCCATTCGCCACGAATCCATGAACGTGGAACAATTTGAGGTGGCGGCAGCGGTACACAACAGCGGCGGGATCGTGGTGGCCCAGGTGGACAAGGTGGTCAAGCGTGGGACCATCCCCGCCCAGGAGGTATTCATCCACGGCTTCATGGTGGATTATATCGTGGAGGGACGACCGGAGTACAGCCGTCAGGGCTTTGACACAGACCTGTTCCGCCCAGAGCTGGCAGGGCTGGCTAACGTGCCCGGGGTGCCCTTTGAGCCTTTGAAGCTTAGCCCGCCTAAGGTCTGCTGCCGTCGGGCCGCGATGGAACTAAAACCCCATAGCCTCATCAACCTGGGGATTGGAATGCCCGGCGGTATCGGCTCTGTGGCTGACGAGGAGGGGATTTCTGACCTATTCACCCTCTCCATCGAGTGCGGCCCCCTGGGTGGTATCCCGCTGCGAGGGGTGGGCTTCGGCGCGGCGGCCAACCCAGAGGCCATGTACCGCATGGCGGATATCCTACAGCTCTACGACGGCGGTGCCCTGGACATGGCGGTGCTGGGGTTCGCGGAGGTGGACCGGCTGGGGAACGTGAATGCCTCTAGCTTCCACGGCCGGATGGTGGGCCCCGGCGGGTTCATCGACATCACCCAGAACGTGCGCAAGCTCTGTTTCATCGGGACCTTTACCGCAGGGAAACAGCAGGTGGAGCTGACGGCGGATGGCGTCCAGGTGGTTACCCAGGGCCCACAGAAGAAGTTCCGCAAGGATGTGGAGGCCATTACCTTCTCCGGCCAGGAGGCAGTGAAGAAGGGGCAGGAGGTGCTGTACATCACGGAGCGGGCGGTGTTCCGCTTGGAGAAAGCGGGGATCACCCTGGTGGAGATCGCCCGGGGCGTGGACCTCCGGCGGGACATTCTGGACCAGATGGAGTTTCAGCCGGTGATCCCGCCCCATGTCCCCTTTATGGAAGAACGGCTCTTCCAGGAGGCCCCTATGGGACTCACTGCAGAGCAGTTGGAAGAGGCCAATGCCGGACAGACTGTCCGGCCGGGCGTGTAAAGCAGGAGAGAAAGGCGGCGCGGTATGCTTCAGGAGATCGAACCGAAACAGTATCATGTGGAATATTCCCTCCGCCAGCCGGAGGCGGACAGCTTGTGCTTCGTGTTTCAGGGGCGCAAGGCCTTGGAGCGGGTCCAGGACGGCAGCTTTGCACTGCCCACCTACCGGGAGCTGCGGGCTGAGATGAAGCAGGTGTTTTACCTCTTCCGCATTGACGGGGAGGAATACTACCTGGCAGAGCTAGAGGAAGGGACCCAACTGCCGGGCTATGACTGGCAGGACTTGAGAAAGGACCGGGAGAAGAAGGACAAGGCCTTCCACTTTGCCGAAACCACGGCCTACCACCTGTCCCTCTGGTATCGGGACAACAAGTTCTGTGGCCGTTGTGGTGGAGAGACCCAGCCAGACCAGGACGAGCGGATGCTCCGCTGCCCCCGCTGCGGGAATATGATCTATCCCAAGATTGCCCCGGCGGTGATTGTGGCGGTGACAGACGGGGACCGCCTATTGATGACCCGCTACCAGGGCCGGGAGTACAAAGGCTATGCCCTCATTGCCGGCTTCAATGAGATCGGCGAGACCGCCGAGGACACGGTGCGCCGGGAAATCCGGGAGGAAGTGGGGCTGGAGGTGAAGGACATCCGCTACTACGGTAGCCAGCCCTGGGGGACGGAATCCAACCTCCTGCTGGGCTTTTTCGCCCGCCTGGACGGGGATGGGACCATCCACATGGACCGACAGGAGCTGTCCCAGGCGGGGTGGTACCGGCGGGAGGAGATCCCCGTCAAGCCCGATGAGTACAGCTTGACGAACCACATGATCCAGGCCTTCCTGCGGGGCCAGTGGACATAACAGAAAAATAAACAACGCCGGTGAGGGGATACTCACCGGCGTTGTTCGTTGTCTGTTTCGTGTAAGATGAATTGATTGTTTCCGCAGGCACAGCGGTAATCCCGGCGGGTTGGCTTAGATACAAAGGCCTGGACGACCTTGCCCCGCCGCCGGTACCGTGCCGTTCGTCCGCAGGCCGTGCAGCGTAGCACATATTTAATGCCGTCGGGACGGTCCATCAGCTCGGGGTAGCTGCTCAAACGGCTGCCGTCACAGCCAAACGCTTTGGCTGTAGCTTTCCACAGGGCCCCGTGATCTGCTTGCTGATGGGTTAGGATGGTATAGGCGTGGGCGTACTCATGGCGGATTGTGTTGAGCAGGTGCTCTAGGGTGGCATGTTGCAGCAGCCGTTCCGCGAATACGAATGTTTCCACGGACATCTGTTTCCCTTTTTGGAGATACCGGCACTTGGCCAAGGTGGCCGTCATCCGTTTGGAAATCTGGATGGGGATGGTGCTGGTATCCAAGCCGGAGATTCCGTCCAGACGGTTGAGTTCCCGCCGGATATCCTGTTCACTGAACATGGGGAAGTCCTTTTTATTGGGGGAGCTGGGCGGTATAGTTCCCCACCTGGATGGTATGTACCGCTGAGGGCTCCACTGGGGAGAAGAAGGCCCCGCCACCTACCATCCCAGAGGAACCGCTCAGGGTGAAGCTGCCGTTTACCTCCAAGGCATCCCCCTTGCTGTCCAGCAGGGCAATGGAGTTGCTCAGGGCCTCCCCACTCTGGCCGCCGCTGTCCTTTAAGAGGAGCTTTAGGGAGAGAGGGGAGAGGAGGGCAGTGCCCACCGGGTTTCCCGCTTCGTTTTTCAGTTCCAAGGACTGGGTTGGGGCCAGCTTTTGGGGTGTCCAGCTTGCAGTGAGGACGAAAGCGGGGGTGGAGGCTCCCCCTTGGCTGCTCTCCAACATCAGGGTAAGGGGCTTTCCAACGGAGAGGGATTCCGTGCTTTTGTAGTCAAAGATGGCCAGACAGTTGAAGCTGCCGCCGCCAGCTTCTTCCACCCGCAGCTCTGTGTTGAGCGCGGGCCCCTGGCTGCTGGCTAAACCATTTTCAGGAAGAAGGGTGGCCCGGAAGTCTGGCAGCTCATCCCCTGCCTGGGGGCAGGTGAGGGTAAACGCCACATAGAGCAGGGTACTGTCCCCCATGGTTTCGGTGATGTGAAGAACGGTACCGGTTTCCGGGGACTCCTGGGTCAGGTCAAGGGTTTCATAGCAACCATCCAAGGTTTCCTGAGAGAGGCCGTCCAGGTTTAGATAGGTGGCTAGGGGGCCCAGCCCAGTCTTGATTTGCAAGATGTCGGGATCGCCCTCTTTGGCTGGGGGCTCCTCTGGGGTGGGCTCACTGCCGCAGCCTGCCAGGAGAGCGGCGGCCAGGCACAGGGGAAGCAACAGGGTACATAGTTTTTTGAACATGTGGCGCCTCCCAATTAGAGGAACGGGTCCTGCTTGGCAGAACCGGCGCTGGCCCCGGGCAGCTCGCCAGGGGCGGCAAAGCCCCGCTGCAATGCCTCGAAGCGCAGGAAGCGATATACTTCCGCCATGGTGGCATTGTAATAGGGCCGGACGTAGAACACGCCTACGATATTCCAGGTGATGGCGTCCAAGAGGAACCAGAAAATGAAGGAGAGCTGGGTGAAGAAGATGTCCATCTTGTGGCCCCGGGTCATATCCATGCTCAATTGCAGTACCCGGTTGTGGTCCAGGTCGGGGTTCTCTGCCAGGATGTAGGGTACGGCGAAATAGGCATAGGAACGGACGATGCCGGGGATGAGGAAGAGCAGGGACCAGAGGAAGATGAAGAGATTGCGCAAAAACTGGGTGAGGACCACATTGCCGAAGTTCCGGGCGAAGCCCAGCGCCACCTGGGAGAAGGGGACTTGCTGGGTGCCGTTGTTGTCCAGGAAGAAGCGGCAGGCGCCCACCTCATAGGGGTTGGACACCAGCAGGCGGAACGCCAACACAAAGATGAAGGGGACGTGGATGGAGAAGGTCATCCGCGCCATGACCTCTTCCCAGGGCAGTTCTC
The DNA here is from genome assembly GCF_056797215.1 of Evtepia sp. Classification (NCBI taxonomy): domain Bacteria; kingdom Bacillati; phylum Bacillota; class Clostridia; order Eubacteriales; genus Evtepia; species Evtepia sp. The sequence continues at coordinate 15,874 of NZ_JBQILM010000027.1, read as the reverse complement.
TGGTATAGGAGACGTAATGGGAGAGCCAGGGAATGTAGTCTGGGGCGTAGTTGATTTGAATGGCCATGAACCCGCCGCCCACCAATGTCAGCAACACGCTGACCGCCACGAAGGACCAGTAGTTCCGGCGGAAGTTGGCCTTTGCGTTTTCTTTGAACAGGGTGCTATTCCACATGTTTTCCATGGAGGGACCTCCTTAATCATACAATCACAGTGTAGTACTTTCATTCTACGGGATAAGCTGGGGAAAGTCAACCTTGGTACCTGCGATTTTACATGAAAAAACACCCTGCCCCAGGGCGGCTTCTGTTGCCTTTCCCCCTTGTTTTTTCCGCGAAGATGGTCTATGATGGGGATTCTCAATGACAAGGGGAAAGGGGGAGTGGCCCATGAACAAAAGAGATTGTGAGACCTTACTGGAATATACCTTGGGTCTGGGCAGACAGATGATGGAATGCGGCGCGGAGGCCTGGCGGGCGGAGAACACCATGGCCCGTATTTTCCGGGCGTACGGCATGGAGGTGCTGGATGCCCATGCCATGCCCACCCAGGTGGCGGCCACGGTGAAGACGAAAGCGGGTGAGCACTATCCCAGCACCTGTATGGTCCTCCCGGAAAAGACGGGGATGAACCTGCGGCGGCTGGAAATGATCAACGCGGCGGCCCGGCAGATCTGCTTTGACCCACCGCCGGTAAGCCAATTGCCCACGATCAAGGACAATTCCCCCCGATGGGCGGTGTCGGAGCTGATCGGATATATCTTGGGAATCGGGGCCTTTGCCGTGTTTTTTGGCGGGAACCTGTTGGATGGCATCCTCTCTGCCCTCATCGGCTGTGGCATCTATTGCTTGGATCACCTGCGGATGCGCAACCTGCAAAACCGGACCATCTATATTATGATCGCCTGCTTTGCTTCGGGTCTCCTGGCGCGGCTGTGTGCAGGGATTTTCCCCATGTGTAACTTGGATATGATTGTCATCGGGGATATCATGATCTTCATTCCTGGGCTCTCCCTGGTGAACGGCGTGCGGGAGCTCTTTTATTCGGACATCCTCACCGGCATTTACCGTATGGTGGAGGCAGTGCTGGGGGCGGGGGCTATCGCCATCGGATATGCTGTGGCGCTGATGATTGGAGGGGGCCTATGATCGGAGAACTGATCCGTATTTTGACGGCCACCCTGGGCACCTTGGGCTTTGCCCTGGTGTTCCGGGTGCGTCACTGGCACTTGGTTTGGGCAACATTGGGCGGTACGCTGGCCTGGGTCAGCGATGTCATCGTGAGCCACCTTGGCGGAGGAGCGTTCCTTAGCTCCCTGGCGGGGGCGCTGGCGGTTTGCCTGTGGTCTGAGGGGATGGCCCGCTGGCGCAAGGCCCCGGCCAATGTCTACCTGATCCCGGGCATTGTCCCCCTGCTCCCCGGCAGCGCCCTCTACTATGCGATGGAGGGGGCCATCTACAGTGATATGGAGGTCTTTACCCAGCGGGGGATAGACGCGCTTCTGGCTTCCCTGGGGATTGCGGGGGGTATCCTGATTGCCTCGGAGATTGTCCGCATCATTTTGGTGGTGCAGTATAAGGCCCGGAGAAAATAATCTGGATATGGGGAAAAAACCCTCTTTGGCTATGGTAAAGCCTTGGATTTGGTTTATAATAGAGACATCAAATACAAAAACATAGAGGTGGAGTTTTATGTTAGACCAAGTACGGGAAGAAGCCAGACAGGCGGCGGAGCAGATTTGCGAAGTGGCCAAGCTGCAAAAGGGACAGATCCTGGTGGTGGGCTGCTCTACCAGTGAGGTGGCCGGCCATAAGGTGGGCAGCAGTTCCAGCCCGGAGATTGGGAAAGCCATTTTTGACGGGCTCATGGAGGTCCTGGCCCCGAAGGGCATTTACCTGGCAGCTCAGTGCTGTGAGCATTTGAACCGGGCTATCATTGTAGAGGGGGCGGCGGTGCCCAACGCGGAAATTTGTAACGTTGTCCCTCAGCCCAAGGCAGGGAGCTCCTTTGCCACAGCGGCCTACCATGGTTTTTCCCACCCAGTGGCGGTGGAGTTTATCCGGGCAGATGCCGGCCTGGACATCGGCGGAACCCTGATCGGGATGCACATGAAGCATGTGGCAGTGCCGGTGCGCTTGGAGTGCAAACACATCGGCCAGGCCATCCTCCTGGCGGCGCGGGTGCGCCCCAAGTTCATCGGCGGCGACCGGGCCATGTATGATGAGACATTGAAATAATCCTCAGTTTGGAAGCTGCGATACCCCTGGAGTGGAAGCTCCAGGGGTTTTCTCTGGATTTGGGGCTTGTTTTTTCCAATCAAACCGGTATAATGGGGAAAACTCGATGATAGAGGGAGTATTTTTATGAATGAGAGAGAAAAGATCCAGCGGACCCAAAAAGTCCGCAAATTGGCAGTGATGGCTATGCTGGTGGCGGTGTCGGTGGTGCTGGTCTACCTGGTCCACTTCCCCATCTTCCCCGCAGCCCCCTTCCTGGAATATGACCCGGCGGATATCCCCATCCTCATCGGGGCCTTTGCTTATGGGCCTCTGGCGGGGATTCTGCTGACAGTGGTGTCCGCAGTGATCCAGGGGCTGACGGTGAGCGCCCATAGCGGCCTGTATGGGATCATCATGCACATCATTGCTACCTCTGTGCTGGTGCTGGTGCTGGTGTCTTCTGGCATTTACCGGATGCGCCACAGCAGGAAGGGGGCCATTGTTGGACTAATCCTTGGGGTGCTGTCCATGGGCCTTGTGATGATGCCCACCAACCATGTGATTACGCCGCTGTTTATGGCGGTGCCGGTAGATGTGGTGGATGCCCTGCTGCTGCCGGTGATCCTGCCCTTCAACCTGCTGAAGGCCGGAGTAAACGCCTTGGTGACCTTCCTGGTGTATAAGACCATCTCCCGGCACATTGTCCATGGCCAAGAGTGGAAGAAGGACGCGGTGGAGCCTGCCCAGGAGGAGAAGCCGGAACTGTCTGTCCTAGAGGACGAGGCAGGAGAGACGTTGCCAGACGTGGAAGCGCACTGAGCCTTTCGGCCCCTGGGGTTTTCTGGCCCCAGGGGCCGAAAATCATTGACAGAAGCGCCCCTATCTGGTAAGATAATTTCAACATAGAATAGGATAAAAATGAAGTTGCAGGAGGAATTTACCTATGAGGCTTCTTCTGAAAGAAGTGTCGGTGCTGAGCAGCAGCGGGATGGAACGGCGGTCGGTCCTGGTGGACGATGGCCGTATTGTTTCCCTTTCCAGGGAAGTACCCCAGGTTTCTGACGCCCGTGTGATGGAATTGAATCATGGTTGTCTGTTTCCCGGTTTCGTGGATGTGCATGTGCATCTTCGAGAGCCGGGTTTTTCGTATAAAGAGACCATCGCCACAGGGACCCGGGCAGCGGCCCGGGGGGGCTTCACCGCTGTGTGCCCCATGCCCAACCTAAAGCCGGTTCCAGACAGCTTGGAGCATCTTCAGCCGGAGTTGGAGGCCATCCGGCAGTCGGCGGCAGTTCATGTGTACCCCTACGGGGCCATTACCGTGGGGGAGAAGGGGGAGAGCTTGGCGGCGTTGGAGGAAATGGCCTCCCATGTGGTGGCCTTTTCCGATGACGGCAAGGGCGTCCAGCGCACAGAGAACATGCGGGAGGCCATGGTGCGGACCAAGTCCCTGGGGAAGTGCATCGTGGCCCACTGTGAGGATGAAAGCCTGCTCAATGGGGGTTACATCCATGACGGAGCCTACGCCGCTGCCCACGGACACCGGGGGAACCCCTCTGCCAGCGAGTGGAAGCAGGTGGAGCGGGACTTGGAACTGGTCCGGGAGACCGGCTGTGCCTACCACGTCTGCCACGTCTCCACCAAGGAGACGGTGGAGTTGATCCGCCAGGCCAAACGAGAGGGGCTAGACGTGAGCTGTGAGACCGCCCCCCACTACCTGGTGTTCAACGACAGTATGCTGCAAGAGGATGGGCGGTTCAAGATGAATCCCCCCATCCGCAGTGAGGCGGACCGTCAAGCCCTGATTGCAGGCTTGTTGGACGGAACGGTGGACATGATCGCCACCGACCATGCCCCCCATGCCCAGGAGGAGAAGGACAAGGGCCTGGAAAAGAGCTTCTTTGGCATCGTGGGTTTGGAGACCGCTTTCCCGGTGCTGTATACGAACTTGGTGAAACCCGGCATCCTCACCTTGGACAAGCTGGTGGAGCTGCTGCACACCAACCCCGCCAAGCGCTTTGGCATCGGGGCGCCCCTAGAAGAAGGGGCGGTGGCGGACTTCACCGTCTTTGACCTGGCGGACAGCTACACCGTGGACCCGGCGGACTTCCTTTCCATGGGGAAGAGTTCCCCCTTTACCGGCCAGCAGGTCTTTGGACGCTGTTTGCTGACGGTAGCTGGCGGGGAGATTGCCTGGGAACTGGAAGGAGGAGAGAAGGGATGAGACAAGGCCTCTTTACCATCGTGAAGAATGAGAAGTTGGCGGAGGACACCTATCGTATGTCCCTCAAAGGGGACACCACGTCCATCACTAGGCCGGGGCAGTTTGTGAACATCGCCCTAGAGGGCTGCTTCCTCCGCCGCCCCATCTCTGTGTGTGACTACGGGCCGGACAGCCTGGTTTTGATTTATAAAGTGGTGGGCAAGGGGACGGCCCAGATGAGCCAGCTGCCTGAGGGGGCAGAGCTGGACCTGCTCACAGGGCTGGGCAACGGCTATGATTTGGAAAAGTCCGGGGAACGCCCCCTGCTCATTGGTGGTGGGGCTGGGGTTCCGCCCCTGTATGCCCTGGCGAAACAGCTGCTGGCACAGGGGAAGCACCCGGCTGTGATCTTGGGCTTCAACCGGGCGGAAGAGCTGTTTTTACAGGAGGAATTTCAAACACTGGGGGTGGAGGTCACGGTAGCCACCGCCGACGGCTCGGTGGGGGTCCAGGGCTTCGTGACAGATGCGATGCCCCAGGAGGGATATACCTATATATATACCTGCGGCCCGGAGCCTATGCTCAAGGCGGTGTATGACAAGAGTGCCACGTCGGGGCAGTTCAGCTTTGAGGAGCGCATGGGCTGTGGCTTCGGGGCCTGCATGGGCTGTACCTGTCAGACCAAGTACGGCAACAAACGCATCTGCCGGGAGGGCCCGGTGCTGGAAAAGGAGGAAATCCTATGGTAAATACCACAGTTACCCTCAGCGGCGTGGCGCTGGACAACCCCGTCATCCCCGCCAGCGGCACCTTTGGCTTCGGCTATGAATTTGCCCAGTGGTATGACATTAACTGTCTGGGGGCCATCAGCGTTAAGGGGACCACCCGGGAGCCCCGCTTTGGCAACCCCGCCCCCCGGATCGCGGAGACCCCAGGGGGGATGCTCAACGCTGTGGGCCTGCAAAACCCTGGCATCGACAAAGTGGTGGCGGAGGAGCTGCCCAAGCTCCGGGCGGTCTATCATAAGCCCATCATTGCCAACATCAGCGGCTTTTCCTTGGAGGAGTATGTGGAGTGCTGTGCCAAGGCAGATGCCTCCCCGCTGACCGATCTCATCGAGGTCAATGTGAGCTGCCCCAACGTCCAGCATGGAGGGTTGAGTTTTGGCACCGATCCGGATATGGTCTATCAGGTGACCCAGGCGGTGAAAGCGGTCTGTCATAAGCCAGTATACATGAAGCTCACCCCCAATGTCACCGACATTGCCAGCATTGCGAAAGCCTGTGAGGAGGGCGGGGCCGACGGCATCAGCCTCATCAACACCCTTTTGGGGATGCGCCTGGACTTGAAGCGCCGGGCCCCCATCTTGGCCAATACCACCGGTGGCCTCTCAGGCCCAGCGGTGTTCCCGGTGGCGGTGCGGATGGTGTGGCAGGTTTACGAAGCGGTGAAGCTGCCCATCATCGGGATGGGCGGCGTCCAAAATGCCCAGGATGTCATTGAGCTGATGTTGGCTGGGGCCACGGCTGTGCAGGTGGGGGCGGCCAACCTGGTGAACCCCAGGGCCTGCAAGGAAATTATTGAAGCGCTCCCCAGGGAGATGGAGCGCCTGGGGATACAGAATTTGACAGAGATCATAGGAGGTGCCCACTGATGGGAAAAGACGTCATCATTGCCTGCGACTTTAACAGCAAGGAGGAGACCTTGGCCTTTCTGGACAAGTTTTCCGGGAAAAAGCCCTATGTGAAAATCGGCATGGAGCTGTTTTATGCCGAGGGTCCGGCTATCGTCCAGGAGCTGAAAGCCCGGGGCCATCAGATTTTCCTAGACTTGAAGCTCCATGACATTCCCAACACCGTGAAAAAGGCCATGGCGGTGTTATCCCGGCTGGATGTGGACATGGTGAATCTCCACGCTGCCGGAACACGGGCCATGATGGAGGGGGCATTGGAGGGGGTCACCCGCCCTGACGGCAGCCGCCCTCTGGTGATTGCCGTGACCCAGCTTACCTCCACCAGCCAGGAGCGTATGGCAGAGGAATTGCTGATTTCTGCGCCCCTGGATGAGACTGTGATGCACTACGCCGCCAACGCCGCCCAGGCAGGGCTGGACGGGGTGGTCTGCGCCCCCTTGGAGGCAGGGAAGGTCCACCGGCGCTGCGGTGGAGGCTTCCTTACTGTGACCCCCGGCATCCGTTTTGCCGACGGGGAGAAGGGGGACCAAGTGCGGGTGACTACCCCGGCCCAGGCCAAGGAACTGGGGTCGGACTATATCGTGGTGGGCCGCCCTATCACCCAGGCGGCGGACCCAGTGGCGGCATACCAGCGCTGCGTGGAAGAGTTTGTAGGCTAAGGGACCACAGAGGAGGAACGACATGAAAACCAAGATTGCCAAGGATTTATTGCAGATAAAAGCTGTGTTTTTGCGCCCTGACGAGCCCTTTACCTGGGCCAGCGGCATCAAGAGCCCCATCTATTGCGACAATCGTCTGACCCTGTCGGACCACCAGGTCCGGCTGGATGTGGAAAATGGACTGGCGGAACTGGTCAAAACCCACTACCCGGAGGCGGAAGCCCTCATGGGCACCAGCACCGCCGGGATCGCCCACGCCGCGATTACCGCACACCTGTTGGAGCTGCCTATGGGCTATGTCCGCTCAGGGGCCAAGGACCACGGACGGAAAAACCAGATCGAAGGCAAGCTGGAAAAGGGCCAGAAGGTGGTGGTCATTGAGGACCTAATCTCCACCGGCGGCAGCGTTCTGGATGTGGTGGAGGTACTCCGGGAGGCCGGGGCGGAAGTGCTGGGGATTGCCAGTATCTTTACCTACGGGATGAAAAAGAGCGTGGACCGTCTGGCTGCCGCCCAGGTGCAAAACGTCAGCCTCACGGATCTGGACACCGTGGCCCAGGTGGCTGCTGATGAGGGTTATATCCGGAAGGAGGACCAGGCGCGCCTGATTGCTTTCCGCAACAATCCCTCCGATGAGAGCTGGATTGGACGGTAACTGTGACGTAAGGACCGGGACGGCAGGGGAAAGGAGCCCATAGTTTTCATGAAACGTGACTTGATCGATATTACAGACCTATCCGTCAGAGAAATCGACGAGCTGATTGCCACCGCAGAGGACATCATCGCCTATCCAGAGGAGTATCGGGAAAAGTGCCGCTACAAAAAGTTGGCAACCCTCTTTTATGAGCCCTCCACCCGGACACGCCTGAGCTTTGAGTCCGCCATGTATGAGCTGGGGGGACAGGTGCTGGGCTTTTCTGAGGCCCAGAGCTCCTCGGCAGCCAAGGGGGAGAGCGTGGCGGATACTGCCCGGACGGTGAGCTGCTTTGCAGATATCATCGCCATGCGCCACCCCAAGGAGGGCGCACCCCTGGTGGCCTCCACCAAGGCGTCGGTGCCGGTGATCAACGCAGGGGACGGGGGACACCACCACCCCACCCAGACCCTGACAGACCTGCTCACCATTAAGCGGGAGAAGGGGCGGCTGGGAGATTTGGTGGTAGGCTGCTGCGGTGACTTGAAGTTTGGCCGCACTGTCCACTCCCTGATCGGGGCTATGTCCCGCTATGACAACGTCCGCTTCACCCTGATCTCCCCGGAGGAGCTGCGGGTGCCGGAGAGTGTGCGCTCGGAATTGTTGGAACGAGAGGGCATCAGCTTCCGGGAGACCACTTCCCTGGAAGAGGCTATGCCGGAGTTGGACATCCTCTATATGACCAGGGTACAGCGGGAGCGCTTCTTCAACGAGGACGATTACGTCCGCTTGAAGGACAGCTATATCCTTACCCCGGAAAAACTGCGCACAGCCAAGGCAGACTTGGCGATCCTGCATCCCCTGCCCCGCGTGAATGAGATTTCCATTGCCGTGGACGACGACCCCAGGGCCTGTTATTTTCGTCAGGTACTCAACGGGAAGTTCATCCGTATGGCTCTGATCCTGAAGCTGTTGGAGGTGGAGTGAGATGATTATAGGCACCATTGTGGACGGCATCGTCATCGACCACATCCCCGCCGGGAGGGGTATGGACCTGTATAAAGACCTGGGGCTGGACAAGCTGGAATGTGAGGTGGCGGTGATTACCAACGCCGAGAGCGGGAAGTATGGCCGCAAGGATATCCTGAAGGTCAACGAGGTCATTGACCTGAACTACGATATGCTGGGCTACATTGATCCTCATATCACCGTGAACATCATCCGCCAGGGGGAGCGGATGGAGAAGCTCCACCCCCACCTGCCGGAGACCATCACCGGGGTGATCCGCTGCAAGAACCCCCGTTGTATCACCTCCATTGAACAGGAGCTGCCCCATGTGTTCCGGCTCACAGACCGGGAACATGTGGTGTACCGCTGTATTTACTGCGATACCAAGAGCGGGAAAAAGTGAAGAAAAACGGCTGTGGCCGCCCGGGGAATCCTCCTGGCGGGCACAATTTTGATTTCCGAGGGGTTTAAGCGGGATTGACATGGATCATAATGTGTTTGACGTTGGGGAATTGGGCCTCCACTCCGTCGTGGACCTGTTCCGCAATGCTGTGGGCCTCCCGGAGGGGCTTTTCCCCCTCGACGGCGATTTCTAGGTCCACATAGACCCGGCTGCCAAACATCCGGGTGCGCAGGGAGTCCAGACGGATCACGCCCGGCTGGGCGGAGATGAAGTTGGAGAGGGTTTCCTCGTACTCTGGGTCGCAGGAGGTGTCCAGCATCTTCTTCACTGCGTCTTTCAGGATATCAAAGGCCACCTTGAGGATGCACAGGCAGATGGCGATGCTGGCGGCGGGGTCCAACACCGGGAAGCCCAGCATGGCTCCGCCGATACCGATGAGGGAGCCCACAGAGGAGAGGGCGTCAGAGCGGTGGTGCCAGGCGTCGGCCATAAAGGCTGTGGAGTTTAGTAGGAGGGCGTAGTGGCGGGTGTACCAATACATGGCCTCTTTGATGAGGATGGACACGATGGCGGCGGCCAAGGCCAGGGCACTGGGGACGGTCAGTTGGTCATAGGAGCCTCCGGCGATTTTCAAGATACCCTCCCAGCCGATGCCACAGCCCACCATGAAGAGGAGCAGGCCCAGCAGGAGGGATACCAGACATTCCACCCGTTCATGGCCATAGGGGTGCTGTTGGTCGGCATCCTTCCGGGAGAGGCGGATGCCGAAGTAGGTAATGGCTGTGGCGGCTACGTCGGACATGGAGTGGATGGCATCGGAGACCATGGCCCCAGAGTGGCCCATGATACCGGCGAAGAGCTTAAAAACGGTGAGGAGGATGTTGCCCAGGATGGTGAGGGCAGAGACCCGGGCAATGATACGGCCCTCCTGCTGGGGTGGGATGCTTTTGATGTTAGCCATGAGAAAACCTCCTGAAGGACGAAAAAAAGCATCTGTGAAACATAGTTCTGTCCCACAGATGCGTAGTTGATACGTTCTGCTGCCGGTATTCCGGCCCGGCTTCGCGTCCCCAAGGGCCGCAGCCTGATCAGCGGGTACTGCCTCGGGCTGGTGGGCCCTTTGGCGGGTACGGGTGAATTTAGCCTATTATATGCAGAGGCAGCAGCGTTGTCAAGTCTTTTGAAAAAATGCCCTGTTACTGTCGCCAAGCGATCTCATGCCGTTTGGGACCGGTGGAGACCAGGGTGATGGGTACGCCGATTTCCGTTTCCAAGAAGTCTACATATGCCTTGGCGTTGGCGGGCAGGGCGGCGTAGTCTGTGATGCCCCGGATATCACACTTCCAGCCTGGGAGGGTGGTGAACACTGGCCTAGCCCGGTCCAGCAGGGCAGGGACAGGGAAGTCCTTGGTCACCTGCCCGTCCACCTCGTAGGCGGTACACACAGGGATCTCGTCCAGATAGCCCAACACATCCAGACAGGTGAGGGCCACCTGGGTGGCACCTTGGATCATGCAGCCATAGCGGGTGGCCACGGTGTCGAACCAGCCTACCCGACGGGGACGGCCTGTGGTGGCTCCAAATTCACCCTTGTCGCCCCCCCGGCGGCGCAATTCATCGCCGGCATCCCCCAATAGTTCGCTGACGAAGGGCTCTGTTTTTGCCCCTACACAGGAGGAATAGGCCTTGGTGACACAGATTACATCCTCAATGGCGGTAGGGGGGATGGCGGCCCCCACGCAGCCGAAGCCTGCCAGGGTGTGAGAGGAGGTGGTCATGGGGACGATGCCCAGGTCCGGGTCCTTCATGGCCCCCAACTGCCCTTCCAGCAGAATGGTTTTTCCCTCCTTGAGGGCTTGGTGGATGTAGGTGACGGAATCCCCTACATAGGGGCGGATGATCTCCCGCAGCGCCAAAAGCTCCTGATAGAGGGTGCCGGCATCCACTGGGGGCTTGTGATACAGGTCTTGGAAGAGGATGTTTTTGACCTCAAGGGCCCGGTCTAGCCGGTCCCGCAGGCGGGCATCGTCGAAGAGGTCGCAGACCTGGATGCCCACTTTGGCGTACTTGTCGGAGTAGAAGGGGGCAATACCGCTTTTCGTGGAGCCGAAGGCCTTCCCCCCCAAACGCTCCTCTTCGTAAGCGTCTTGGAGCACGTGGTAAGGCATGAGCAGCTGGGCCCGTTCTGAGACCATGAGCTGGGGGGCGGGGACGCCGGCCTCCACCAGGGAACGGAGCTCGGCGGTGAGCTTTTGGATGTCCAGAGCTACGCCGTTTCCGATGATGTTGGTGATGTGGGAGTAGAAGATGCCAGAGGGCAGCATATGAAGGGCGAAGCGGCCGTATTCGTTGATGATGGTATGGCCGGCGTTGGCCCCGCCCTGAAATCGGATCACGATTTCCGAGCCCTCTGCCAACAGATCCGTGATTTTTCCTTTGCCCTCGTCGCCCCAGTTGGCGCCGACGATTGCTTTTACCATAGTGATCCCTCCCAATAAAAAATACAATTTATTATAGTACTGTGCTCTAAAATTTGCAAGAGTGGAAACTAAAAATTTCATTTTCTTTCGGGAATTTTTCCTTTTACTGCATTCTCTCTTTACATTCGCGATTTAACTTGATAAAATATAGAGGACACTTCTGGGCAAAGGAGGGGCCTTTCATGAAGAAAACACCCAGGGAAGGCAGCGGCCTATTATACGAAAGCCTGCTGCACTTGGAGACGGTGGAGGAATGCCGCCGTTTCTTGCAGGACCTTTGTACTGTCAGTGAGCTGAAAGCCATGGAGCAGCGCATTGAGGTGGCCATGTACCTGCGGGAGGGGATGATCTACCAGGATATCCTCAAGCGTACCGGGGCCAGCAGTGCCACCATCAGCCGGGTCAACCGCTGCCTACAGTATGGGGACGAGGGCTATCAGACCATCCTGCCCAGGGTAGAGAGCGTGTGGAAGGCACAGAAGAACGATGAACTTTGAGATGGAATACCGTGCCCTGGCGGGCTGTTATGACGATATGACCCAGGATGTGGAGTACAGCGCCTGGGCGGACTTTCTGGAAACACTGTTTGCCCGGAGCGGACGGCCAGTGCGGACGGTGCTGGATCTGGCCTGCGGCACAGGGAACATGACCTGCCTCTTGGCCCAGCGGGGCTATGAGCTCATCGGGGTGGATTTTTCCCCAGAGATGTTGGCGGTGGCTGCGGAGAAAGCGGCGGAATTGCCGGGGGAAAAGCCTATGTTCCTCTGCCAGGCCATGGAGGAGCTGGACCTCTACGGGACGGTGGATGCCTGTGTGTGCCTTCTGGACAGTGTGAACCACGTGACGGTGCCGGAACTGCTGCACGAGGTCTTTCGCCGGGTCTGGCTCTTTCTGGAGCCTGGTGGCAGCTTGATCTTTGACATCCATACCCCTGACCATTTGCAGGGCCTGGATGGGGAAATGTTTCTGGATGAGACGGAGGATGCCTTTTGCCTCTGGCGGACGGAGTATGACGCGGACAGCCGGATCTGCACCTATGCCATGGATATCTTTCAACGGGAAGGTGGGCTTTGGCGCCGGGAGGAGGAGACCCACCAGGAGTATGCCTACACCCCGGAGGAGGTAGAGGCTGGCCTTCACCAGGCGGGATTTGTTGAGATTCAGCAGTATGGGGAGTGTAGGCTCACCCCGCCGGAAACGGGGGCGGCACGAATCTTCTTCTGGGCCCGGAAGCCGGAGGGATAAAAAACAACACAGGAGCAGGAGAAACAGATGAAGGATTATATTGTAAGAATGATTGCCAAGGACGCGCCCGTTAAGGCTATGGCCATTCAGGGACGGGCCATGGTTCAGCGTGCCCGGGAGATTCACCACACCTTGCCGGTGGCTACAGCCGCCCTGGGTAGGACACTGATGGCAGCGTCTATGATGGGCCAGCAACTCAAAGAGGAAAAGGGGTCGTTGACCCTGCGCATCAACGGTGGCGGCCCACTAGGGGGGATCCTGGCGGTGTCAGACAGCGGCGGGAACGTCCGGGGGTATGTGCAGAACGGTCAGATTGAGCTGCCCTTGAAGGGGCCTGCCAAGCTGGACGTGGGCAGCGCGGTGGGCACCGCCGGGGCCCTCACTGTGATCAAGGACCTGCGGATGAAGGAGCCCTATGTGGGGACGATCCCCCTGGCCTCTGGGGAGATCGCAGAGGATATCACGGCCTATTTCGTGGAGAGTGAGCAGATTCCCACTGCCTGTGCCCTGGGGGTGCTGGTGGACCGGGACCTGTCTGTGGCTGCTGCCGGGGGCTATCTCATCCAACTTCTGCCGGGGGCAGACGACAGCGTGATCGACAAGATCGAGGCGGGGATCACCCGTGTAGGCCAGGTGACGGAGAAATTGAACCAGGGGGTTTCGGCGGAAGAATTGCTGGGACTGGTGCTGGGGGACTTCCAGTTGGAGAAGTTGGAGACGGTTCCCGTGGCGTACCGCTGCTATTGCAGCCGGGAGCGGATGCGGACTGTCCTGGTGAGCTTGGGGAAACAGGAATTGCTGGACATCATTGCCGAGCAGGGCAGGGCAGAGATGACCTGCCAGTTTTGCGACGCTGTGCATGTGTTTGAACGGGAAGAATTGGAGGACTTGGCGGCCTCTCTCTGAGGCCCCATTTTCCCTCTGGTTTCCCTCGACAAGAAAAAATGAATTTTTTTGAAAAAACCTATTGACAAACATTGCCTCTTTCGCTATAATAAGCTTCGCCGCTTGGGGGTAACAACTCCTTCGGAACCTCGGGAGCATAGCTCAGCTGGGAGAGCACATGCCTTACAAGCATGGGGTCACAGGTTCGAGCCCTGTTGTTCCCACCAGGATTTGGCGCGGTAGTTCAGTTGGTTAGAACGCCGGCCTGTCACGCCGGAGGTCGAGGGTTCAAGTCCCTTCCGCGTCGCCAAAGGGCACAGCAATGTGCCCACCATGCCCAGGTAGCTCAGTTGGTAGAGCAGCGGACTGAAAATCCGCGTGTCGCTGGTTCGATTCCGGCCCTGGGCACCAACTGCGAGTGTAGCTCATCTGGTAGAGCGCCACCTTGCCAAGGTGGAGGTAGCGAGTTCGAGCCTCGTCACTCGCTCCAGTTCGGCGCCATAGCCAAGTGGTAAGGCAGAGGTCTGCAAAACCTCCACCCCCAGTTCAAATCTGGGTGGCGCCTCCACGCTTAAAAGCCTTGTCGAGAGACAAGGCTTTTATTGCATCTATAAGACTTTTCCCTTGGAGTGAATGGATCATGATCTATTTTGTAGAGGACGATGCCAGCATCCGGGAGCTGGTGGTCTATACCCTGACCAACGCGGGGTATGAGGTGGAGGGTTTTGGCCGCCCTTCTACCTTCTGGGCGGCGGTGGAGCGGAGGCGGCCCGTCCTTGTGTTGCTGGATATTATGCTCCCGGAGGAGGACGGCCTGTCGATTTTGCGCAAGCTCCGGGGAGACCCAACTACCCAGGCAGTACCAGTGATGATGCTTACGGCGAAAAGCACAGAGTATGACGCGGTAATTGCTCTGGACGCCGGGGCAGATGATTATGTGCAAAAGCCCTTTCGTATGATGGAGCTGCTCTCCCGAATCCGGGCACTGCTCCGGCGTGCGGAGACCTATGGGGGGATGACTACGCCAACGGAATATCACTTGGGCAGCCTCTATGTGTCGCCCTCCCGGCATGTGGTGCAAGTGGACGGGGTGGATGTCTCCCTGACCTTAAAGGAATTTGAATTGCTCTGCCTGCTTTTGGAGAACAAAGGCATCGTTTTGACCCGGGATCAGATCCTAGACCGTGTGTGGGGAGACGCCATGGGACGGGAGACACGAACGGTGGATGTCCATATCCGGACGCTCCGGCAGAAGCTGGGCCGGGCGGGAGAACTCATTGGAACCATCCGTGGCTTGGGTTATAAGGTGAGTGGTTAATTTTTTGAAGGATTCTGTAATCTTTTTGTAAACAATGGGCGAAAGGCATTGACAACGGCTTGAAATACTATAATGTATAGAGATAGGGGTTGCGGCCCAACGAGATGTTCTAGTTCAGGGAGGAATAGGGACCATGCGAACGGTGCTGGAGCAAATCTTTCTTGGAAGAAGCGGAATGGATCAGTTGAACAAAGCCCTGGTGGTGGGAGCAGTCCTGTGTCACCTAGGCTCTTTGATGACAGGGTTTGTATTGTTGGCTACCGTATTACATTATGGTTGCCTTCTTATGGCCGCACTGTGTATCGTCCGCGCCATGTCCCGAAACTTGGAACGTCGCTATGCGGAGAACCAGCGTTTCCTGGCCGGTTTTGGCCGTATTCGCACGGCACAGGAGAATTGGCAGGTGCGGCTGGAACAAAAGCGCCAATATAAAATCTTCAAATGTCCCTCCTGCGGCGTCAAGCTCCGGGTGCCCAGGGGGAAGGGGAGACTGCGTATCAATTGCCGGCAATGCGGGGCAAGTTTTGAGAAAAAGTGCTGATCTCCACTTTTTTAGACAAAATGCGAATTTTTTCAAAAAAGTGCTTGACAAAACGGGGCAGAGGTGGTATTCTATCAAAGCTGTCGTGAGCGACGGTCCCGGAGAGCGGATGAGCGAAAAAAAGAACTTGAAAAAAGATGAAAAAAGTTCTTGACAAGCTCCGAAAGCTATGATATAATAGCTGAGCTGACATGGGCGACTGAGAAGCTCGCAGGCGTGCACCTTGTAAATTAAACAACGTAAGACAAGAAACACGAAGCACCAAAACGGACATTAAGTTGTCCATGAAGCTTATTGGCTTTGTGGGGCAACGTTAAATTTCTTTGAAGCTAGATTGGCTTCAATAAGATGATTTAAGCGGCTGTGAGCCGGTTAGATACCATTTTATTGAGAGTTTGATCCTGGCTCAGGATGAACGCTGGCGGCGTGCTTAACACATGCAAGTCGAACGGAGCACCCTTGATCGAGTTTTCGGACAAGTGATAGGAATGCTTAGTGGCGGACGGGTGAGTAACGCGTGAGGAACCTGCCTTGGAGAGGGGAATAACACAGTGAAAATTGTGCTAATACCGCATGACGCAGTTGG
>NZ_JBQILM010000026.1:0-37145 GCF_056797215.1 Evtepia sp. | reverse complement strand
TTATAAAGGAACATAAGAACCACCATCCTATATTTTCTCAATGTATGCAGCTAAGCGGGCAACGGTTTCGTCGTCCAGTGTGGATACATTCAGGGTTTTCGGGGCATCAAGGCTGACCAAGTAGTCCACACTCACCCCGTACAGACGGGCAAGACGGACCAATACCTCCACCGATGGGGTTTTGCTGGCTGTCTCATAGGCGCTGACCATCGTTTTGGATATCCCAATCCGCGCACCCACTTGTGCTTGGGTCATGCCTCTGGCTTCCCGCAGCTTTTTCAGTTTTTCAGCGCAGTCAAGCATAGGCAGTCCCCCCTCCACCATCAGTTTATCATAAAAAAATCCGCCGACGGGAGATTATGGTATACCTATAGGTGGATTTTATGTAATTTTGTAATAGTTTCATCCCCTTTCGTGCTGTGAAATGCCTATACTCTCTTGCCCTTTGACAAGGCGCAGGATTGCGTTTATCCAGCTTGTGCTGTCTGTTCTTCCTTTGCCGCAGTTTCAGTAAATAAGTAGTCAGCAGTGTATTCAAAAAGCAACGCGCAGGTCTTTATAAACTCTGGATATGTAAAATCAGTTCTTCCTATCAATTTGTTTTGTGCTGTTTTTTCTTCAACTCCCAAAACTTCTGCATATTGTTTTGTAGAGATTCCCTTTTGCTGTAACGCTGTTCGCAAGTTGGCAAACATATCCTCACCCCTCGGTTTACCCCTTTGGGTAATTTTAACTCAAATATATACCCTCAAACGTAATATGTCAAGCCTTTTTTATGTATAAGGGTAATTTCATTCTTGCGCTTTACTTTCTTTCGTGATAAAATTATCTTAATTAGAGGTGATGATACAATGGATTTCTTAGAGAAGCTAGACTATTTGATGGAGAAAAACCATCTAAATAAAAGCACTTTATCTAAAGCCTGTAATATTCCTTATACCACCATTGACGGTTGGTACAAGAAGGGCTATAAAGGGTTAAAGCTAACCACCTTGCGGAAACTAGCGGCATATTTTGGAACTTCGCTTGACTATTGGGCATCTGAAGATGATGAATGCTTCAATCAAGAAAACTTACCTGATACTTATAGACAGGTCACTTCGCAATTAGAGAAAATGAATGATGACCAAGTAAAGGCGGTTCTTGCCTTTATCAATTCGCTGGATGATATAGAAAAATCCCTATCTGATGGTTCCGATCACTAATACCTGACAGGTGATTGGGACACCAGGGAAACGTTTTTTACAATAAAACGAGGGGGCCACAACTGCGACGTTGTGGCCCCCTCATAACATAAGGTGCGCTGTTACATACGGCGGTTGGCCCACCGATAGAACCCCTTGGCGAATACAAAATAGGGGGGAGGTGGTAGCTGATGTGGAAGGACCGAGTGCTCTTTGCGCTTCGTGTTCTGGCATGTCTGGCGGTTTCGCTGGTCGTGCTGTCCATAAAAGCGTGTTAGCCGCCCGACCGGAATCCGAGCGGCTAACGGATTAAATCCCTAGTTGCTTTGGGCTGACCGTCAGTAGCAGCGGCCTTCTTTTTTTATTATATAACTGTTTTTAGAATTTGTCAACCAGCAATGCCTGCCCTAAGGTGCCCCCAGGGGGAGGCTAAGGGGTTGTAGTACTTTGTCAAATTTCTATTGTTGACAGCGTTTTTTTTATCGCGTATACTAGAGTATGAATAATGTATGAATTTTTTGCCAGGAGGTGTGCTGTCCCTTGCTCAACCAACGTATTGTGGTAAAGATTGGCACCTCCACCCTGGCCCATCCCACGGGCCTGTTGAACCTGCGGCGGGTGGAGGGGTTGTGCCGGGTCCTCAGTGATTTGAAAAACGCCGGACATGAGCTGATCTTGGTCTCCTCTGGGGCCATCGGCATGGGGATGGGCAAACTCTCCCTCCACCAGCGGCCGGAGGACACCCCCGGCAAGCAGGCCGCCGCTGCCGTAGGTCAGTGCGAATTGATGTACACCTATGACAAGGCCTTTTCCGAATACAACCACACCGTGGCCCAAATTTTGCTCACCGCCGCAGACGTGAACCATCCAGACCGCTTTGCCAACTTCCGCAACACCATGGGCCGCCTGCTGGAGTTGAAAGCCCTGCCCATCATCAACGAGAACGACACCGTGGCCACGGAAGAGCTGGGCATCGGGGACAACGACACCCTGGCCGCCATCGTGGCCGTGAGCCTGGAAGCGGACCTGCTGGTCCTCCTCTCGGACATCGACGGGCTCTACACCGCTGACCCCCACACCCACCCCGACGCCGCCCTCATCCGGGAAATCCCCGTCCTCACCCAGGAGATTTTGGCCCTGGCGGGAGGGGCCGGTTCCCACCTGGGCACCGGGGGGATGGCCACCAAGCTCCACGCCGCCCAGATTTGTATGGATGCCGGCTGCGACATGGTCATCGCCAACGGCGCCGACCCTACATTGCTCTATGAAGCCGCCGCCGGACGCAGTGCCGGCAGCCGTTTTTGCGGAAAGCGAGGCTAATTATGTCTGACCTGACCTTGACGCGGCCCCTGTTGGAGGCCGCCAACGCGGCCAAAGCCGCCATTGCTTTTCTCCCCTCGGAGAAGAAGAAAGCCCTGCTGCTGACCATGGCGGACTGCCTGGAAGCGGACACCCAGGCCATCCTAGAGGCCAACGCGGCGGATGTCGCCGCCGTCCAGGGGAGCATATCCCCGGTGATGGTGGACCGCCTGCGCCTCACCGCCCCCCGCATTGCCGGTATGGCCGCGGGGATGCGGGCAGTGGCGGCGCTGCCGGACCCCATCAACCAAGTGCGCTCCTTCCAGTGCCTGCCCAACGGGTTGGAGGTGCAAAAGCTCTCGGTGCCCCTGGGGGTCATTGCCATCATCTACGAATCCCGCCCCAACGTCACCTCCGACGCCGCCAGCCTGGCCTTACAGGCCGGGAGCGTGTGTGTCCTGCGGGGGGGCAAGGAGTCCATCCGCTCCAACCGCGCCATTGTGGCGGCCCTCCACCGGGGGCTAGAGCGCTGCCAGCTCCCCACCGCCCTGGTGAGCCTGGTGACGGACACCAGCCGGGACAGCGCCACCGAGCTTATGGAGGCGGTGGGCTATATTGACCTGCTCATCCCCCGGGGCGGGGCCTCCCTCATTGAGACCTGCGTGCAGCGCTCCAAGGTCCCCTGTATCCAGACGGGCACGGGGATCTGCCACATCTTTGTGGACGAGAGCGCCGATTTGGACAAAGCCCTGGATATTGTGGACAACGCCAAAACCAGCCGCCCCTCGGTGTGCAACGCCGCGGAGGTCTGCCTGGTGAACGCCGCCATCGCCCCGGACTTCCTCCCCCGGCTCCGGGACCGTCTGGTGGACCAGCGCACCGCCCAGGGCCTGCCCCCGGTGGAGCTGCGCCTAGACGCCGCCGCCCAGGCCATCATCCCCGGCACCCCCGCCAGTGAGGCGGACTTCCACCGGGAGTTTTTGGACTATATCCTGGCGGTGAAAGTGGTGCCCGATGTGGAGGCGGCGGTGGAGCACATCAACGGCCATTCCACCGGCCACAGCGAGGCCATCCTCACGGAGGATTTGAGCCGGGCCTATTACTTCTCCCACGCCGTGGACAGCGCGGCGGTGTACATCAACGCCTCCACCCGCTTCACCGACGGGGGCGAGTTCGGCCTGGGCTGCGAGATGGGCATCTCCACCCAAAAGCTCCACGCCCGGGGCCCCATGGGCTTGGAAGAGCTCACCAGCTATAAGTACGTCATCTTAGGGGACGGACAGACGCGATAGTCAAATTGATGAGAAAGGGAGGGGCCTTTTGATGAAGGACTTTTTCTTGCGGCATCTGCATCAACACACCATCGACGATGCCATGCAGCTTTGGGATATCCTACAGGATCGGGACTTCCGCACCCTCTTCCTCCGGCCTACAGAAAATACCATCATCCAGCTCATTCGCTACGGTATCACTGGGGGAACTTCCTTCCTGGTGGACTATCTCCTGCTGTACTCCCTGGAACGCTCCGGGGCCCATTATTTGATTGCCGCTGCCCTGGCGTTCCTCATGGGCATCAGCTGCAACTTCCTCCTCACCAAGCACTTTGCTTTCCGGGCGGTGGACGCGGCGGTGCGGCCTGGGGCAGAGGTGGTGGTCTTTGGGGCCATCTCCGCCGGGGGCCTGGGCTTGACCCTGCTGCTGCTCTACCTCTTCACCACCCGGCTGCGGATGCAGCTCATGCTGGCCAAATTCGTCAGCAGTTTGCTGGTGTTTGCGTGGAACTTCTCTGCCCGGAAGCTGTTCCTCTACCCAGGGCAGCCCCATGAGGAGACAGGGAAGGTGTGAAAACTTGTGGGAAACGGCAACAAAAGGACGGCTGCGGATGCAGCCGTCCTTTTGTTGTTGATTAAATGTTGGGGCTGACTGTCAGTAACAGCGCCCTTCTGTTTTTATTATACGAGTATTTTGAAGATTTATCA
This sequence comes from Evtepia sp., assembly GCF_056797215.1. Taxonomy (NCBI): domain Bacteria; kingdom Bacillati; phylum Bacillota; class Clostridia; order Eubacteriales; genus Evtepia; species Evtepia sp. The sequence goes on along the minus strand of NZ_JBQILM010000026.1, from coordinate 32,683 downwards.
ACCCACGGCCTGCCCCCTCACACCATCTTTTCCTGCTTCACCTTCTTGTCGATTACATGCCGCTTGGCCAGCTCTCCCTCCACGTCCTCTAGGGAGATGCCAAGCTGTAGCATCAGGACCATCACGTGGTAGGCCAAATCCGCGATTTCATACACCGTCTCTGCCTTGTCCTCTGCTTTTCCGGCAATGATCACCTCGGTACACTCTTCCCCCACCTTTTTGAGGATTTTGTCCAAACCCTTTTCAAAGAGGTAGGAGGTATAAGAGCCCTCCTTGGGGGCTTCCTTCCGGCCTTGGAGCATTTCCATAAGGCCGTCCAGGGAGAAGCCGGGGGCTTCGTCTCCCGTCCAGAGGGGATTGTGGAAGCAGCTCTCCGCCCCGGTGTGGCAGGCGGGGCCGTCCTTGTTCACCCGAACCACCAGGGCGTCGTAATCGCAGTCGGCGGTGATGTCGATGATGTGCTGCACCGCCCCGGAGGTCTCCCCCTTGCGCCACAGCGCCTGGCGGGAGCGGCTATAGAAGCAGGTGCGGCCTTCTTTGATGGAGAGTTCTAAGCTCTCCCGGTTCATGTAGGCCAGGGTGAGCACTTGGCCGGAGGTGCCGTCCACCACGATGGCGGGGATGAGGCCCTTTTCGTCGAATTTCAGCTTGTCTATCATGTTCATGGGGCAACTCCTTTTTGTTGATACGATGGATCGTTGGGCTTCGCCCAAACCCACCAGGGGCGCTGCCCCTGGACTCCGCCACCTTTTGGAAAAGGTGGACGAAAACGCCGCTTTGTTATCGGACGAGGATTCCGTTTTGGCGCAGCTCCGCTTTCAAGGCTGGGATGGCGATTTCCCCAAAGTGGAACACCGACGCGGCCAGGCCTGCGTCCACGCCGGGGATGGTTTGGAAGAGTTTGGTGAAATCCGCCATCTTCCCTGCCCCCCCGGAGGCCACCACAGGGACCTTCACAGCGGCGCAGACTGCCTCTAACAGCTCCAAATCGAAGCCGCCCTTTACCCCGTCGGTGTCGATGGAGTTCACCACCACCTCCCCGGCCCCCAGGGCCACGCCCTGCTGGATCCAGGCAATGGCGTCCAGGCCGGTGTCGTCCCGGCCGCCCCGGCCAAAGACACGGAACTGGCCGTCTACCCGCTTCACGTCGGCGGAGAGCACCACACACTGGCTGCCGTAGCGCTGGGCGGCCTCCCGGATGAGCGCCGGGTTGCGGATGGCCCCGGAATTCACGCTGACCTTGTCCGCGCCGCATTTCAGCACCCGGTCAAAGTCCTCCAAGCTGTGGATGCCGCCCCCCACGGTGAGGGGGATAAACACCCGGCTGGCGGTCTCCCGCAAAATATCGGTGAACAGGCCCCGGCCCTCGGCGGAGGCGGTGATGTCGTAAAACACCAGCTCGTCGGCGCCGCTTTTGCTGTAGTACTCCGCCAGCTCCACCGGGGAGCTCACGTCGCTGAGCCCCTCAAAGCGGACCCCCTTCACCACCCGGCCGTCCTTCACGTCCAGGCAGGGGATGATGCGTTTCGTAATCATGGCTTGTCCTCCCCCAGGTGTACCGCCTGAGCCAGGTCGATGGCCCCGGTGTACAGGGCCTTGCCGATGATGGCGCCCGCGGCCCCGGCCCGGCGCAGGGCCTTTACATCCTCTAGGGAGGATACCCCCCCGGAGGCGATGATGTCCATGTCGTAGCGGGCGGAGAGGGCGGCGTAGAGCTTATGGTTGGTGCCCCCCATGGCGCCGTCCTTAGAGATATCGGTGCAGATGACCGTCTGCACCCCCAGGTCCTGCATCCGGCCCAGAAAGGCGTCCCAGCTCTCGGCGCTGGTTTCCAGCCAGCCCTTGATGGCAATCTTGCCGTTTTTCAGGTCCGCCCCCACGGCAATCTTCTCCCCATATTCCGCCACAGCGGCGGCGGTGAAGTCCGGGTCCGTGGCGGCGGCGGTGCCTAAGATCACCCGGCTGGCCCCGGCGTTGAGGTAGCGGCGCACGGTGTCCATGGTGCGGATGCCGCCCCCCACCTGGACGAAAAGCCCCGTCTGCTTGGCGATGGCCTCAATGGTGGCCAGGTTGGTGGTCTCGCCGGTCTTGGCCCCCTCCAAGTCCACCACATGGAGGCAGCTGGCCCCGGCGGCCTCGAAGCGTGCCACGGTGTGGAGGGGGTCCGGGTCGTAAACCGTCATTTGTTCATAGTCCCCCTGGTAGAGGCGCACAGCTTGGCCCCCAAAGAGGTCGATGGCAGGGAAAATCTTCATCTCACCAGTCCTCCTCACAAAATGTCCGTAAAATCTGCAAGCCCACGTCCCCGCTCTTCTCCGGGTGGAACTGGCAGCCCATCACTTTTCTGTGGGCCACGGCGGCGGTGAGCACCGCGCCGTATTCCGTGGTGGCAATGCAGGCGTCTCCGCACTGGTCCGCCCAGAAGGAGTGGACAAAGTACACGCAGTCCCCCGCCTGCACAGTGCGCAGCAGGGGGTGCTGCTTCCCCTGGGGGAAGTCCAGGGCGTTCCAGCCAATGTGGGGGATTTTGTAATCCGGGGGAATGACCCCCTCCATGGGTACCACCTTGCCGGGGATCAGCCCCAGGCCAGGGCAGCGGCCAAATTCGTGGCTCTCCTCAAAGAGCAGCTGCATCCCCAGGCAGATGCCCAGGATGGGCTTGCCCCTCTGGGCCTCGGCGCGGAGCACCTGGTCCAGGCCTGTGGCGCGGAGCTTTTCCGCCGCGTCGGCAAAGGCCCCCACGCCGGGGAGGATCAGGCGGTGGGCCTGGTGAAGTGTTTCCGCGTCTCCTGTCACCACCGGCGCTTGGCCGATGGCCTCCAGGGAACGGCAGAGGGAAAAGAGGTTTCCCACGCCGTAGTCGATTACTGCGATCATAGTTTTATCTCCTTCGGTTGGGCTGCCGCCCAAACCCGCCCAGGGCTCCCGCCCTGGACCCGGCCAGAGGCTCTGCCTCTGGACTCCGCCACCTTTTGAAAAAGGTGGACGAAAACTTTATACCAGCGTCCCCTTGGTGGAGGGCACTTGGTCCCCGGTGATCTTTACCGCGTCCCGCAGGCTCCGGCCGGCGGCCTTGAAAACGCCCTCTAGGATATGGTGGCTGTTTTCCCCCGCCAGCTTCCGCAGGTGGAGGGTACAGCCTGCCCGGCGGGTGAAGGCCAGCCAGAATTCCTTGGCCAGCTCTGTGTCGAAGCTGCCCACCTTCTGGGTGGGCAGGGGGACGTCCCAGCAGAGCATCCCCCGGCCGGAGAGGTCCACGGCGGAGAGGATCAAGGCCTCGTCCATGGGTAGGATGCTCTGGCCAAAACGCTCCACCCCCCGCAGGTCCCCCAGGGCCTGGGCGAAAGCGTCCCCCAGGCAGATGCCCACGTCCTCCACACTGTGGTGGTCGTCCACCCAGTTGTCGCCGCTGCACTGCACCGTGAGGCCAAAGCCTCCGTGGCGGGCGAAGCCGTTTAACATGTGGTCCAAGAAGCCCACGCCGGTTTTGATGTCCCGCTGGCCCCCCTCCAAGCACAGGGAGAGGGTGATTTCTGTCTCGGCAGTGTTCCGTTGGATATCAGCCTGTCTCATACAAGCCCTCCTCTTCCAAAATGGCCCGGACTTCCTGTAAAAATACCCCCATCTCCTCCTCGGTGCCGATGGTCACCCGGTTGTAGTCCGCCAGCGCCGGGTCGGAGAAGTGGCGGATGAGGACGCCCCGGTCCTTCAATTTCCGGTAGAGCAGCGCCCCAGGCAGCCCCTCCCGGCGGATGAAAAGGAAGTTGGCCTTGGAGTCCGGGAAGGTGAAGCCCAGCATCTGTAAGGCCGCCGCCGTCCGGGCCCGGGTGGCCATGATGCGCTTGGCGTTTTCCACAAAATAGGGGGCGGCATCCACCGCCGCTGCCCCCAAGGTCAGGGTCAGGCGGTTGACGTTGTAGGGGTTGGTGGAAAACTTGAGCTTTTCCAAATCCGCAATGAGTTCCCTGTCCCCCAGGGCGAAGCCCAGCCGGGCCCCTGCCATGGAGCGGGACTTGGAATAGGTCATCACCACCAGCAGGTTTTGGTACCGGTGGATCAGCTCCGCCGCGCTCTCCCCGCCGAAGTCGATGTAGGCCTCGTCCACCAGGACAACCTGATCTGGATTGGAGGCCACGATGCCTTCGATGGCCTCCAAGCCCACCGCCAGCCCGGTGGGGGCGTTGGGATTGGCCAGGACAGTGAGGCAGCCAGTGTGGCAGAGCCCCTCCACGTCCAGGGTGAAGTCCTCCCGGAGGGGGACTGTCCGGTAGGGCACCCCGTGGAGCTGGGCGAATACGGGATAAAAGCTATAGCTGGGGGAGGGGAACACCGCCCCCTGGGCCCCAAAGGCCATGAACGCAAAATTCAGGATATCGTCAGAGCCGTTGGAGAGAAAGACGTTCTCCCCCTGGCAGCCGTAGTACCAGGCCAGTTTTTCCTTGAGGGCTTTGCCCTCCGGGTCGGAGTAGAGCCGCAAGTCCTCCAGGTCCTGCTGGCCCAGGGCGTCTAAGACCTCCGGGGCGGGGGGGTAGGGGGATTCGTTGGTGTTCAGCTTGATGTAGGCCCGGTCCCTGGGCTGTTCCCCAGGGGTGTACGCCTCTAGGGGGGCGTACTTCTCGTGGAGGAAGCGGCTCATGGCTTGCCCACCACCTGGGGGTCAAAGCGGATGTCGACGCTCCGGGCGTGGCCGGTGAGCCCTTCCTGCTTGGCAAAGTTGGACACGGTCTCCCGGGCCACGGAGAGGGCCTCTGGGGTGTAGTAGATATATTGGCTTTTTTTGACAAAGTCGTCCACAGACAGGGGGCTGGAAAAGCGGGCGGTGCCCCCGGTGGGCAGGGTGTGGTTGGGCCCGGCAAAGTAGTCCCCCAAGGCCTCCGGGCAGTGGTGGCCCAGGAAGATGGACCCGGCGTTCTGGATGGCGTTGAGCCAGCGGAAGGGCTCCGCCACGCACAGCTCCAAGTGCTCCGGGGCGATCTCGTTGGCGATGTCCACCGCCTGCTCCATGGTCTGGGTCAGGATGATCTTGCCGTTGCCGTCGATGGAGGCCCGGGCGATCTCCTCCCGTTTCAGCTTGGGGAGCTGTTCCTCAAGGGCTGCCTGGACGGCGTTGGCCAGGGCTTCGCTGTCAGTGACCAGCACTGCCGCGGCTGCCTTATCGTGCTCTGCCTGGCTGAGCAGGTCTGCCGCCACGGTCTGGGGGTTGGCGCTGCTGTCGGCCAGCACCAAAATCTCGCTGGGGCCTGCCACCATGTCGATGCCCACAATGCCGAACACCTGGCGCTTGGCCTCCGCCACAAAGCGGTTGCCGGGGCCCACGATCTTGTCCACGCGGGGCACACTCTCGGTGCCGTAGGCCAGGGCCGCCACCGCTTGGGCCCCGCCGATGCGGAACACCCGGTCCACCCCGCACACCCGGGCGGCGGCCAAAATCGCCGGGGGGATTTTCCCGTCCTTGCCCGGGGGCGTAACCATACACAGCTCCTTCACCCCGGCCAGTTTGGCGGGGATGGCGTTCATCAGCACGCTGGAAGGGTAGGCGGCAGTGCCCCCAGGGACGTATAGCCCCACCCGGGCCAGGGGCGTCACCTTCTGGCCCAGGATCACCCCGGCCTCGTCGCTGGTCTGGAAGCCGCTGCGCAGCTGGTGCTGGTGGAAGGCGCTGATGCGCTCCGCAGCCCGGTAGAGGATATCCACCAACAGGGGGTTGGCCTGGCGGAACCCCTCGTCAATGGCCCCCTGGCCCAGCTCAATGCTGCTGATATCCGCGCCGTCAAAGGCCTTGGTGTATTCCTTCAGGGCTGCGTCGCCCTTGGCCTTAACCTGTTCCAAAATGGCCCGGACCTCCTCCTGGGCGTCCCGGACCGGGTCTGTCCGGGAAAAAATCTCCGCCCCGGCGCTTGCCTGCAAAATGGGGATCATTGCGTTGCCTCCTTTGCCGCCACCTGTCCCTGTAGGCCCTGGAAAAGGGTCTGGATGGCCTCGTGTTTGAATTGATAGCTGACCTGATTGGCGATGAGCCGGGCACTGATGTCCACGATGGTCTCAATGGGGACCAGGCCGTTTTCCTTCAAGGTGGTGCCGGTCTCCACAATGTCCACGATGACGTCGGTCATCCCCAGGATGGGGGCGATCTCAATGGAGCCGTGGAGGCGGACCACGTCAATGTCCCGGCTCTGGCTGTTGTAATAGCTCCGGGCGATTTTGGGGAACTCCGTGGCCACCCGGAGCTTCTTGTCCAGGTCGTCCCGGAAGCCCTCCAAGGCCGCCACGCACATGCGGCACTTGCCAATTTCCAGGTCCAGCAGTTCATAGACGTTGGGGGTGTATTCCAACAGAATGTCCTTCCCCGCCACCCCCACGTCGGCGGCCCCCCGCTCCACGTAGGCGGGCACGTCGGAGGGCTTTACCCAGAAGTAGCGGACCTTGGCCTCCGGGTTCTCAAAAATCAGCTTCCGCTTGGGGTCCAGCAGCTCCGGGCAGGGGAAGCCCGCCTGGGCCAGCATGGCATACACCCGCTCCCCCAGGCGGCCCTTGGGGAGGGCTACGTTCAGGAAGCCGTCGGCAGAAATGCCGCTGTCAAATCGTGGTCTCATGTCCTCGCCCCTCCTCTCAGGTCCATTTCCTCCCGGGCCCGGACCCCTGTGGGGTCTTGCCGGGCCAGCACCCGCTTCCCGGCGGCGGTTTGCTCCGCCAGGGTCCGGGTGAGGGCCGTTAGGTCTGTGCTGCTGTCGTAGCGCAGGAGCAGGTCCGCGTCGAAGTCCCCCTGGACGGGGTCCAGGCGTTCCAGCTCGTTGAGGTAGAGGGCAAAGCCCATGGCCCCGCAGTGCTTGCCCATGCGCTGGACCAGCTTGTCATACTGCCCCCCGGAGAGCACCCCCCGGGGCAGGCCCTTCAAAAAGCCCCGAAAGACGATGCCGCTGTAGTAGTCCACATCCCCCTCCACGGAGAAGTCCAAATAGACCTTGTCCCCTAAGCCGTTGGCGTTCAGCAGGGCCTGGATGCTGCTGAGCTCCTCCCAGGCCTCCCGGGTCTTTTTGCCCCCCACGCACAGGGGGGCCAGGGCCTGCAAGGCCTGTTCCAGGGGGCCGTAGGTGGTGATGAGGGTTTCCAGCAGGGTCGCCACGGTGCCGCTGAGGCCCTTCTCCTGGCAGTAGTGGGCGAGCTCCGTCCGGTTCTTCGCCCGCACCGCCCCCATCACCCGGGGCAGGTCCTTTTCCGGGATGCCGGCGGCCTCCAAAAAGCCGCCCACCAGCCCCGCGTGGGACAGGTCCAGGACGTATTCCTGGCTGATGGAGGCCAAGCTCTCCGCCGCCAGGGCAATGACCTCATAGATGTGGTACAGGTCCAGCTGCCCGATACATTCCAGGCCCGTCTGCATGATCTCCTGGAAGCCCTCGTCCCCCTTGCCCCAGCGGTACACGGTCTCGTTGTAATAGACCTTCCGGGGCCCCGGCGCCTGCTCCCGGGTGCTCTTGATGATGGAGAGGGTCACGTCCGGCTTCAAGGCCATGAGCACCCCCCGCTCGTCGGTGAAGGTGATCATCCGCTGGCTGACCAAAAAGTCCTTGCTGCGGCCGTAGAGGTCGTATTCCTCAAATTTACTCATCTTAAAGGGGCTGTAGCCCCGGCGCTCGTAGAGCTGCCGCAGGCGGTAAATGGTCTGCTCCTCCCGGCGCAGGATACGCGTGTCCAGTTCCATGGTGCCCGCTCCTTTCCTTTGATTCATCCCATTGTTTCACAGTTTACCACTCTAGCACGATAAAGTAAAGAGGAAAGCACCCACAGCAAGGAAAATTTCCCGCCTGTGAGACGGACGTATTTGTGCAATATTTTCCCCCTTTCCCATTGACAAAACCCGCCCGCATCCGCTATGCTAGGAACATATAAAACTGCATACCCCACGCAATGAAGGGAATATGCTGTCTCCCCCTCCAACCCAGAGAGCGGCCGTCTGGTGCAAGGCCGCATGGAGCGAGGCACGCGTCTCACCCCGGAGCGTGAACTATTTGAGTGGGCGTTGTTGGACGCCAACAAGAGTGGTACCGCGGAAGCTTGTCAGCCTTCGTCTCTTGATATTCCTGGAGAGACGATGGCTTTTGTTGTTTCTCCCCCGAAAGAAAGGATATGGTTATGATGAAGAATTTCAAGAAGTATAGCCCCGGCTATTACCTGCCCCCAGAGCCCTGCTTTGACTGGGCCAAGAAGGACCGCCTCACCGCGGCCCCCCAGTGGTGCAGCGTGGACCTGCGGGACGGCAACCAGGCCCTGATCACCCCCATGAGCCTGGAAGAAAAGCTGGACTTTTACAAATTCCTCCTGGCGCTGGGGTTTAAGGAAATCGAGGTGGGCTTCCCCGCCGCGTCGGAGACGGAATACACCTTCCTGCGTACCATCATTGAGGAGCATTTGATCCCCGACGACGTGACCATCCAGGTGTTGACCCAGTCCCGGGAGCATATCATCAAAAAGACCTTTGAGTCCATCCAGGGGGCCAAGAACGTCATTGTCCACCTGTACAACTCCACCTCCTTCGCCCAGCGCCAGCAGGTGTTCCGGATGAGCGAGGACGAGATTGTGGACATCGCCGTCTCCGGGGCCAAGCTCTTTGACGAGTACGCCGCCAAGATGCCAGGGACCAACTTCCGCTTTGAATACTCCCCGGAGAGCTTCACCGGCACAGAGGTGGAGTTCGCCCTGCGCATCTGCAACGCGGTCATCGACGTGTGGAAGCCCCGGCCGGAGCGCCAGGTGATCATCAACCTGCCCTCCACCGTGGAGATGTCCATGCCCCACGTCTACGCCCAGCAGATCGAATACATGGGCAAGCACCTCCATGACCGGGAGAATGTGATTGTCTCCATCCACCCCCACAACGACCGGGGCTGCGGCGTGGCGGCGGCGGAGCTGGCCTTGCTGGCGGGGGGCGACCGCATCGAGGGCACCTTGTTCGGCAACGGCGAGCGCACCGGCAACGTGGATATCGTCACCCTGGCCATGAACCTCTTCACCCACGGGGTGGACCCCCAGCTGGACTTCTCCGACATGCCCCGCGTGGTGGAGGTCTATGAAAAGCTCACGGGCATGACCGTGGGCTACCGCCAGCCCTATTCCGGGCACCTGGTGTTCGCGGCCTTCTCCGGCTCCCATCAGGACGCCATCTCCAAGGGGATGCACTTCCGGGAGGAGCGGGGGGAGGAGCGCTGGACCGTCCCCTACCTGCCCCTGGACCCCCACGACGTAAACCGGGAGTACGAAACCGACGTGATCCGCATCAACAGCCAGTCCGGCAAGGGGGGTATCTCCTATATTTTGGAGCACAACTTTGGCTACTCCCTGCCCAAGGAGATGGCTGCCGAGGTGGGTTATTTCATCAAGGATGTCTCCGACCACGCCCACAAGGAGCTCAGCCCGGCGGACATCCTGGTGGCCTTCCAGCATGAGTACCAGAACAAGGATATCCCCATCGCCCTGGACGATATCACCTGGGTCCGGGAGGGTGGCACCACCGCCGCCGACGTGACCCTGTCCATCAACGGCGAGCACTTCTTCCTCAGCGCCAAGGGCAACGGCCCCCTGGACGCGGTGAGCAACGTGCTGAAGCTGGCAAACCCCGCCATTCAGTACCAGTTTGTGGACTATGAGGAACACGCCTTGGAGACCGATTCCAGCTCCCTGGCCTCCGCCTACGTGGTGATTGCCGACGCAGAGGGCAAGCACTATTGGGGCGTGGGCGTGGACAGCGACATCACCATGGCCTCCGTGTACGCCCTGATTACCGCAGTGAACCGGGAGAATAAGGTGAAGCAGTTTATCCCCGTGACAGAGGGAAGCGACCGGTAAGGACAGAAAAACTCCTTTAGCCAAAGGAGCCTTTCTGTGGAAATCAGATACCTTACGTCCCACAAAAACCAACGCAAGCCCCAACCTCCCCCTGTCCCACCACTTCCTAGATGGGAACGAGCCAATCCGAGAGAAAAAACGAAGAAATCAAAGGAATCCACCTCCCAGCACCGGCACAACGCACCCACCTTGGGGCCGGCAGCTCCGGCCCGGCCGGCCTACGGGTGGTGGACGAGAGCACCAGGCAGGTCGGGCGCTAAGTTCCCCGCACGGTAGGCCTCTCAGTCTCGCCCCCGTTGTTTTTTTCCGTCTGCTTTTTTTCTGAAAAAAAGCGGACAAAAGGGCCCGTACTGTGCGGGAAATGGGGACAACGGGGCTGTGGGGTACGGCGTTAAGTGGGGCACTGGTTGGTGGTACGATTTCCAACAAGGGGCCTCGTTCCTGCGGAACATTGGCGATTGCGGGCGCTGCCCGCACCCGGCAGAGGCGCGGCCTCTGCACTCCGCAACCTTGGTAGTGTCACGCTGCGCCTGTTCGCGACGCGGTTCTAAGCCCCTCCGACTCCGGCGAACCCATCCAGGGCCTGCGGCCCCTCCTTGGGCTTCGCCTGCGCTCCGGGGCTTCGCCTGCGCTCCGGGGCTTAGCCCGCTGCTCACGACGGCTCCACGCTTCGTCTGAAAAAGGTGGACGAAAACTTTAATTGACGCTGTGCGCAACATGTCATAAACTATGTTATAATACAACGAAAAGCATGGGCCATCCGCCCCCACAAACAGGAAAGGATTACACATGACGAAATGGGAATCATTGGTGATTTTGTTGGACATGTAGCAGCAGATACTGCTGGGAAAATATTAGATAAATCCATTGACGTAATAGAGGCAAAAGAAACTCAAAAACGTCAAAAGTTATTTCGCTGTGCACCTGGAGAGAAAGTGCTTTTAATCAACAAAGAACAATATCTGTTGCGAGATAAATTCAGCGTCTATGATGAGAATGAAAGTGTAGTCTATTCTGTAAAAAGGAAACTTGTTTCAGCAAAACCTCATCTTTTTATTTATGATGCGCACGGGGGAAAACTTGGTACCGTCAAACAGAAACTCCTTGCGTTAAGGGCATCCGCTATAAGGGAATCACATGCGGTAGATTTCGATTTTATAGTGAATGGACAAAGAGTCGGAAGGCTTCAGTCTACGAGATCAATCACAAAGAGAAAATATCTACTAGACAACGGCTGGACGGTTGAAGGAAATATTCTGGGATTGAAATACAACATTATTGCGGACGGCAAACCAATTGCAACGATTTCTCAAAAGATTTTGTTTTGGGGCGATACCTACCTCATTCGATTCCCAAGGGGCGCAAATGAGATTCTTATTTTGATGATTGTACTAGCTATTGACGTTGCAAATGCACCCAGCCGAACAGATAAGATAAAAGATGCTTTCAGATTCGATGAAGATAGCTGGGACGATGAATAAAGTATTTTTGAAAAACTGAAAAGCAGGGGCGATTCGCCCCACAAAAAGGAGGCGTTCCCTATGGGAATGACAATGACGCAAAAAATCCTCGCCGCCCACGCTGGGCTCCCCGAGGTCAAGGCCGGTCAGCTCATCCGGGCCAAGCTGGATATGGTCTTGGGCAACGACATCACCTCCCCGGTGGCCATCCGGGAATTTGAGAAGGAGGGCTTCACCGGCGTGTTTGACAAGAGCCGGGTGGCCATGGTCATGGACCACTTCACCCCCAACAAGGATATCAAGGCCGCCGAACAGTGCCTGCAATGCCGTACCTTCGCCAAGCGCTTCGACCTGGATAACTTCTACGATGTGGGTCAGATGGGCGTGGAGCACGCCTTGCTGCCGGAAAAAGGCCTAGTTGGGGCCGGGGACTGCATCATCGGCGCGGACTCCCACACCTGTACTTACGGCGCCCTGGGGGCCTTCTCCACCGGGGTGGGCTCCACGGATATGGCCGCGGGCATGGCCACAGGGGAGACCTGGTTCAAGGTCCCTGAGGCCATCCAGGTGCATTTGACCGGCAAGCTGCAGCCCCAGGTCAGCGGTAAGGACGTGATTTTGCACCTCATCGGGATGATCGGCGTGGACGGGGCCCTGTACCAGAGCCTGGAATACTGCGGCGAAGGGGTGGCGGCGCTGTCCATGGACGACCGGCTGTGCATCGCCAATATGTCCATTGAGGCCGGGGCCAAGAACGGGATTTTCCCCGTGGATGAGATCACCAAGGCCTACCTGGACGGCCGCACCCAGCGGCCCTATACCGTCTATGCCGCCGACCCCGACGCGGAGTATGTCCGCACCATCGAGATCGACTTGAGCAGCATTGAACCCACCGTGGCGTTCCCCCACCTGCCAGAGAACGCCAAGCCCATCTCCCAGGTGGAGGATATCCGCATCGACCAGGTGATCATCGGCTCCTGCACCAATGGCCGCTTGGAGGACATGGAGGTGGCGGCCAAGCTGTTGGAGGGCAAGAAGGTGGCCTCCCATGTGCGCTGCATCGTTATGCCCGCCACCCAGGAGATTTTCAAAACCTGCGCGGAGCGGGGGTATCTCACCACCTTCATCGACGCGGGCTGCGCCGTGTCCACCCCCACCTGCGGCCCCTGCCTGGGGGGACACATGGGGGTCATGGCCAACGGCGAGCGCTGCGTGGCCACCACCAACCGGAACTTCGTGGGCCGCATGGGCGGCATCACTTCGGAAATCTACCTGGCAAGTCCCGCCGTTGCCGCGGCATCCGCCATTGCCGGGAAAATCGCTGACCCCCGTGGTCTGTAAGGAAAGGAGCTGCACAGTATGAACGCAAAAGGGCTTGTCCATAAGTACGGGGACAACGTGGATACCGACGTCATCATCCCCGCCCGTTACCTGAATATCGCTGACAAGAAGGAGCTGGCCACCCACTGCATGGAGGACATCGACACCAACTTTGTCAAGGTTGTCAACAGCGGCGACGTGATGGTGGGGGGGCTGAACTTCGGCTGCGGCTCCTCCCGGGAGCACGCCCCCATGGTCATCAAGGAGTCCGGCATCTCCTGTGTCATCGCCAAGACCTTCGCCCGGATTTTTTACCGCAACGCCATCAACATCGGCCTGGCCATTCTGGAATGCCCAGAAGCCAGCGAGGGCATCGACGCCGGGGACGAGGTGGCGGTGGACTTCGACACCGGGGTGATTACCAACCTCACCAAAAACGAGACCTACCAGGCCAGCCCCTTCCCGGAGTTTATCAAGGAGATCATCCAGGCCGGGGGCCTCATGGCCTCCATCCAGAAGGGGGGCAAGTGAGCCATGGAAGCAAAACTCGCCGTAATCCGGGGCGACGGCATCGGCCCCGATATCGTGGAACAGGCCCTGCTGGTGCTCCACAAAATTGAGGGGAAGTTCGGCCACAGCTTCCACTGCCAGGATGTCCTGGCGGGGGGCTGCGCCATCGACGCCGTGGGCAACTGCCTGCCCCAGGAGACCATTGACGTATGTAAGGCCGCCGACGCGGTGCTGCTGGGGGCTGTGGGTGGACCCAAGTGGGATACCCTCCCCGGCGGGGAGCGCCCGGAGCGTGCCCTCCTGGGCCTGCGCAAGGAGCTGGGCCTCTTCGCCAACCTCCGCCCCGCCATGATCTTTGAGGCCCTGGCAGGGGCCTCCCCCCTGAAAGCGGAAATCCTGGAAGGGGGCCTGGACATTTTGGTGGTTCGGGAGCTCACCGGGGGCATCTACTTCGGCGAGCGGGGCACCAAGGACACCCCCATGGGCCCCGCCGCCTACGACGTGGAGCAGTACTCCGAGGGGGAGGTCCGCCGCATTGCCAAGGTGGCCTTTGACATGGCCCAGAAGCGCAGCAAGCACGTCACCAGCGTGGACAAGGCCAACGTGCTGGACTCCTCCCGCCTGTGGCGGCGGGTGGTGGCGGAGGTGGCCAAGGACTACCCCGATGTCACCCTGGACAACCTATACGTGGACAACGCCGCCATGCAGTTGGTGCGCAATCCCCGGCAGTTTGACGTGATTGTCACCAGCAACATCTTTGGGGACATCCTCTCCGACGAGGCCAGCCAGATCACCGGCTCCATCGGTATGCTCCCCTCCGCCTCCCTGGCCGTGGGTAATTTTGGCATGTACGAGCCCATCCACGGCTCCGCCCCGGACATCGCCGGCCAGGACAAGGCCAACCCCACCGCCACCATTTTGTCCGTGGCCATGATGCTGCGCTATACCTTCGGCCTGGGGGCCGAGGCGGACGCCATCGAGGATGCCGTGAAGGCCGTCCTGTCCCAGGGCCTGCGTACCCCGGATCTGTTCACCGGAGAGGGCAAGCTTGTGGGCACAAAGGAGATGGGCGCGGCCATCGCGGCGGCGATTTGAGCGGACAGAATCATAGACTACCTGCTGGTGGATTCATCTACTTAGTTTTATTCGTATCTACAGACCACAACAAACCGCACGCTGTTCTCTTGACAGCGTGCGGTTTGTTAAGGGGAACATATGCCGCCAGCGGGGTGGGGCTAAGGGCCTCACCCCGCTGGTAGGTTTTGAGTAGGGTTCCTCTTGGAAAACAATACTGGCTGTAATAAGGATATCCATTGATTACAGAGCTGCTCTCCCTGAGAAAGGTTATATACCGGGGGATCATAAATAAAGTTCCGTTGCTGGCCTCGTCCATTTCCTAGAAGAACACTTGTGGGTGTTTCTTCCTCATCGACCAGTACCACGCAGAGCTCCATCCAATCCGGAATTTGTACTGGGGTTCCTTTTCGAGAAAAAAGGAGCTCCGTACTGCGCCGTTTCGTGCATGGAACTAGGGAAGCAAGTAACTCACTTTCGATCGTTTCCCATTGGTTTCCCATAGCATCCAAGACCTGCTCGTCAAAATATAGCTTATTAGCACTTTCGTCAGAGTAGAATGTAACAGCTACAATGTGATAGGTGCTTTCTTCCTTTACCACAGGAGTTTCTCTAAAAAACAGGAACACAACAGCAAGCAGGACAAGAAACAGCATGACCAACAAGCTGATACAGATACCTTTTTTCATGGAAGCCTCCTTTGACTTATCGCTGCCCTGTCATTAAAAATAACAAGTTACACCACGGATAACGGCCTTTATCGCACCATCATCGTGGGGGCTGACCGTATTATGTAGCGCTACGTATGCAGCATTGTTATAACTAGGTGTATACCTTGTTTGATTCAAATACACTTCTCCATAATGATGCTTGCCCACCGACCCACACTGCTGGTGGTGTATGTGCCCCTTACTCAGCCCCGAACAAAGGCGTGGAGAGATACCGGTCCCCGGTGTCCGGCAGGAGGACCACGATGGTTTTCCCGGCGTTTTCCTCCCGCTGGGCCAGCTGGATGGCCGCCCAGGCGGCAGCGCCGGAGGAGATGCCCACCAGCACCCCTTCCTTCCGGCCCAGCAGCCGTCCGGTTTCATAGGCGTCCTGGTTGGTGACGGGGATGATTTCGTCATATACCCCGGTGTCCAGCACCTCCGGCACGAAGCCCGCGCCGATGCCCTGTAGGCCATGGGCCCCCGCGGGCTGCCCGGAGAGGACGGCGGAGGTGGCGGGTTCCACCGCCACGATTTTCACCCCGGGCTTCTTCTCCTTCAAATACTGCCCCACCCCGGTGATGGTGCCCCCGGTGCCCACACCGGCTACGAAGATATCCACAGCCCCGTCGGTGTCGGCATAAATCTCCGGCCCGGTGGTCTCCCGGTGGGCTTTGGGGTTGGCGGGGTTGACAAACTGTCCAGCGACAAAGCTGTTGGGGATTTCCTTGGACAGTGCTTCCGCCTTGTCAATGGCCCCCTGCATCCCCTGGGCCCCTGGGGTGAGCACCAGCTCCGCGCCATAGGCGGACATCAGCTGCCGCCGCTCCAAGCTCATGCTGTCGGGCATGACAATGATGAGCCGGTAGCCCCGGGCTGCCGCCACCGCCGCCAGGCCGATGCCAGTGTTGCCGCTGGTGGGCTCAAGGATCACCGCCCCAGGCTGCAACAGCCCCCGGGCCTCTGCGTCGTTGATCATCGCCAGGCCTACCCGGTCCTTCACGGACCCGGCGGGGTTCAAGTATTCCAGCTTCGCCAGGACCTTGGCCTTCAGCCCCAGCTCCTGTTCCAGATGGGTCAGCTCCAACAGGGGCGTGCCCCCCACCAGCTGGTCCACTGCCGTATAGATCTTTGCCATAGTCGCATCCTCCTTCGCGCTGCGGCAGCGCAGCCTGCGCCGCCTCTTTGCTTCGAGTATAGCCCCACAAGCACAGCCCGTCAATGGGGTGGGGAAAACTTTTGGTCTACTCTCCGCCAAGACAGCCCAACCCGCCCTGCCCTTTTGTTGCATTCGACGAAGGAAGGGGGGGCGGTTTTTCTTGCATTATTTGGCGCTATGCTGTATAATTATAAAACAATTCGGCCCAGCCGAGTGAAGAAAACATGAAAAGAGGGTTTTTCCAACATGAAGAAGCTTTTGTCCATCCTGATGGCAGCCGCCATGCTGCTGTCCCTGTGCGCCCTCACCGCCTGCGGTGAGAAGCCGGCGGAGGATGCCGCCGGAGACAATGCCGGTGACGACACCAACGCCACCACCGAGCTGGTCACCACCGAGGCCGGCAAGCTGCACATGTCCACCAACGCCACCTTCCCCCCCTACGAGATGACCACCGACAACAGCGGCTTCGAGGGCATCGACATTGACATCGCCACGGCCATTGCCGAAAAGCTGGGCCTGGAGCTGGTGGTGGACGACATGGAATTTGACGCCGCCCTGGTCGCTGCCCAGACCGGCAAGAGCGACATCGTCATGGCTGGCGTCACCGTGGACGAGGAGCGCCAGGCTGTGATGAACTTCACCGACAGCTACGCCAACGGCGTCCAGGTTATCATCGTCAAGGAGGGCTCCGACGTGACCCTGGACAACCTGGGCGAGCAGATGATCGGCACCCAGCGCGGCACCACCGGCTTCAACTACTGCTCCGGAGACTACGGCGAGGAGCATGTGACCGCCTATGACAACGGCATCACCGCTGTCCAAGCCCTGGTGAACGACCAGGTGGACTGCGTGGTCATCGACAAGGGCCCCGCCACCGAGTACGTGGCCGCCAACCAGGGCCTGACCATCCTGGACACCGAGTACGCCAACGAGGACTATGCCATCGGCATCTCCAAGGACAACGAAGCCCTGCTGGAAGCCGTGAACAACGCCCTGAAGGAACTCAAGGCAGACGGCACCATCCAGGCCATCTTGGACAAGTACATCAAGGCTGAATAATTCGCCATCATCCCCCGGGAAAGGGCGGCGCTCGCCGCCCTTTCTTGTTTTGCAGGGTATAGAGAGAAGGGAACGTGTCTATGAGCTTTATTGAGAATTTCCAGCTCAAGTTCTACATGGCCTTTATCGCCGAAAACCGCTGGACCCAGTACATCGAAGGGGTGGGCACCACCCTCCTGGCCACGGCCTTGGCCCTGGTGCTGGGCCTGGCGCTGGGGGTGCTGGTGGCATTGGTGCGCACAGCCCACGACCAGCAGCGTCCAGGCCGCCATAACCCCGTCCTGGCAGTGCTCAATGTCATTGCCAAGGTATACGTCACCATCATCCGGGGCACCCCCATGGTGCTGCAGCTGCTGATCTGGATGTTCGTGGTCTTTACCTTCAGCCGCAACGCCACCGCCGTGGGCGTGTTCGGCCTGGGCATCAACTCCGGGGCCTATGTGTCGGAGATCATCCGGGGCGGCCTCATGGCCGTGGACGGGGGACAGATGGAGGCCGGCCGGAGCTTGGGCCTGCCCTATACCGACACCATGCGCTTTATCGTCGTGCCCCAGGCGGTGAAGGCCATCCTGCCGGCGCTGGGCAACGAGTTCATCGTCCTGCTCAAGGACACCTCCCTGCTCACCGTCATCGGCGGCAAGGAGCTGATCTACTTCGCCAAAGGGGTGGCCAACCGGACGTATGACCAGATGTTCCCCCTGCTGGGGGCGGCATGTATCTATCTGGTGCTGGTGCTGATCTTCAGCTGGCTTCTGGGCCTGCTGGAAAGGAGGATGCGGCAAAGTGATCGACGTTAAAGGCCTGTATAAATCCTTCGGGGACCATGAGGTCCTCACGGACTTGAACGAACACATCCATCCTGGGGAAAAGGTGGTCATCATCGGCCCCTCCGGGTCGGGGAAATCCACCTTCCTGCGCTGCCTGAATCTGTTGGAGGAGCCCACCAAGGGCAGCATCACCTTCCAGGGGCAGGAGATCACCGGGCCAAAGGTGGACATCGACCAGGTCCGCCGCCAGATGGGCATGGTGTTCCAGCATTTCAACCTCTTCCCCAACATGACCATCCGGAAGAACATCACCCTGGCCCCGGTGCGCACCGGGCTGATGAAGCAGGGGGAGGCGGACCAGGCCGCCAAGGAGCTCCTAGAGCGGGTGGGTCTGGCGGACAAGGCCGAGGCCTACCCCAGCCAGCTCTCCGGCGGACAGAAACAGCGCATTGCCATCGTCCGCGCCCTGGCCATGAAGCCCAAGCTGATGCTCTTTGACGAGCCTACCTCCGCCCTGGACCCGGAGATGGTGGGGGAGGTTTTAGACGTTATGAAGCAGCTTGCCCAGGAGGGCATGACCATGGTGGTGGTCACCCACGAGATGGGCTTTGCCCGGGAGGTGGGGGACCGTGTGCTGTTCATGGCCGACGGCCGCATCGTGGAGCAGAACACCCCCGAAGTCATCTTCGGCAACCCCCAGGAGGAGCGCACCCGCAGCTTTTTGGCCAAGGTGCTGTGAGGGGCGGTTCCGTTCATACAAAAAAGACAAGGATTGCATCCTTCCCTGCAATCCTTGTCTTTTTGTTTGTGCCACGCAGCTACAAGAGGTTTTTCTTGCTGGATTCCAGCAGGGGAAACATTCGGATTTTGCGGATGCTGCCCATGGGGATGGAGGGGGTTTCCGAGAGGGTCACCCCCAAGAGGGAACCGCTGGCGATGTAGGTGAAGCGGCCATCCTCCCGCAGGAATTTTAACAAGGTCAACAGCTATGGTGGCGGCGATTTTACGGTAAAGCATGTCGTCCCCTCCCTGAAATGACAATTCAAATATAACAAGAAAACAACAACTTTTCAAGATAAATTGGTCGAGTAAACTATGACAGTTCAAAATAGTTGCAGCTTGTAAATTCTGCGGGCAGTTTTCTTCTTGACATTCTCGATATTCGAGAATATAATACAGACAAGGAAACTCGATTATCGAGAATAGAAGGGGGGTGGCGGTGGTGCCCAGGGAAAAATTCCAAACCTTGACGGAGCAGATGTTCTATGTGCTCCTATGCCTCCGGAAGGAGTGCTACGGCATGGACATCCTGGACCGGGTGCCTGTGATGACCCAGGGACGGGTGAGTGTGGGCTCCGGGACCTTGTATAACCTCCTGGAACAGTTCTCCCAGGCGGGGATGATCCGGGAGACCAAGGTGGAGGGCCGCCGCCGCAGCTACATCCTCACAGATAAGGGCCGGGAGGCTGTGGAGAAGGAGTACCACCGGATTTGCGCCCAGGCGGAGGACTACCGCCGGGCCTTTGGAGAGGAGGAGACCCCATGAGAGACCGCAAATACCGTTTTGTGCTGTATTCGCTCTATGACCCCGACGGCATCCGCTGCCGCTTGGAGGCCATGGCCCGAAAGGGTTGGCTTCTGGATGGGATATTCCTTTCTGTCTGGCGCTACCGCCGGATCGAGCCCAGGGCCCTGCCCTTCACTGTGGTCTATGACCCGGAGATCGGCCCATACGACCCGGACCCCACCCCGGATGATCCCCTGGCTGCCCTGTGTGCCCACAGCGGCTGGACCCTGGCGGCGTCCACCGGCCCGGTGCAGATTTACTATAGCCGCCAGCCCAACCCCGTCCCCATAGAGACAGACCCGGTGGTCATGGTGGAGAACATGCACCGCATGGCAAAAAAGACCCTGCTGCCCACCTGCTGCCTGTTTTTTGTCCTGGCCATCCTGGGCTTGGCCATGGGGTTGAACAGCCTGTTTACCAGTACCGTGGCCTTTCTGGCCAGCGGCATGGACCTCTCCCTGCTGCTGTGCGGGGTGATCTTCCTGCCCCTGTCCCTGGGAGTCCTGGCCGCCTATTACCGCTGGCGAAACAAGGCCCTGGCGGCGGCGGCGCAAGGGGAGTTTCTTCCCGCCAAAGGCCGCCCCTGGGCAACCCTCTGCCTTTGGCTGACGGCCCCGTTCCTGTTCTTTGGCTGGATGGCCATGGATTCTACCGTCCAGAGTTTCTATGATTTCTTCCGGGCAGCGGCGATTATCTTTCTCTGTATCCTGGTGGAAGAGGTGATGCGAAAGAAACGGGTCCATCGGGACAGAATCCGAGACGTGACCATCCTGCTGTGCATCCTTCTCTCGGTGGGCCTTGCCATTGGGGAGGGGACCGGGCTGGTGGACCAACTGGACCGGAAATACAGCCTCCACGGTTGGCAGGCCCATCCGCCCCTGGTGCTGGCGGACCTAAAGGTGGAGGCAGCGGAGGACGACTTGTTCTGCACAGGGGACCGCTCCCCACTGCTGGGGCAGTTTGCCCTGTGGGAGGGCCTCGGCCAGGGGGAGGCGGCGTATTTTCAATACCATATCGCCCAGGTCAAGTGCCCGGCCCTCTATGGCCTATGCCGGGAAAAGCAGTTGGGGGACCGGCCTAGGGAGGACAGCCCCGCCCAACCCTGGGGGGCCCAGTGGGCCTACCGCTTTACCCAGGCGGTGACCCCCCATACCTACCTGTTGGGGTATTCAGACGTGATGGTGGAGGTCAGCTTCCCCTGGGCGCCCACCCCCGCCCAGATGGCCCTGGTGGGGGAGCGCTTGGGGGCAATCAGACTGTAGAGACGGGGCGGCCCGTATGGGGAGAGGAGGAGACACCATGAGAGAGACCAAGTGTAGAATCGAGCACTTTGCCTTTTACGACCACAGCGGCATAGCGCGCCATCTGGAACGGATGGCGGAAAAGGGGTGGATGCTGGAAAAGATCGGTGCCTTTGCCTGGCATTACCGGCGCGTCCCGCCCCGGCGGCGGCACTTCGCCGTGACCTACTACCCCAAGGCCACCCGATACGACCCCGGCCCCCCAGAGGAGCTGGCGCAGTTTTACGACCTGTGCGCCCACACTGGCTGGACCCTGGTGGCGGCCTCTGCCCAGATGCAGATATTTTCCAACGACCAGGGTAGCCCGATTCCCTTAGAGACGGACCCAACCCTGGCGGTGGAGACCGTCCACCGCTCCATGAAGCGGGTCCTTTGGTGTAGGGCGGTGGTTCTGATTGGAGCGCTGTTCCTCCTGCTCACCGGCGTTGCCGAGGCATTCCAGGACCCCTTGGCACTGCTTTCCAGCGGACGGTCCCTGTTTTTCACCCTGGTGGGCCTGTTGGCGGTTCCGCTGGGGGCGGCGGAGCTGTGGCGCTATCTCTCCTGGCACGCCGCCGCTGTACAGGCGGCGGAGAAGGGGGGGTTTTTGGAGACGAAAAGCCATCGGCTCCCCCAGAGGGCTGTTGCGGTGGTGCTCCTGGCTGGCCTCCTGGTCTGGGTGGCCACCGATTCCCCCAATGAGTGGATAGAGACGGTGTTGTGCCTGGTGGGGGTGACGGTAGCCCTTTGCCTGCGGCAAATCCTCCGGGATCGGGGGACCATGGCGGAGACCAACCAGTCCATCGTCTGGGGCCTGGTGCTGTACGTGGGGCTGATGGCGGGGGCCCTAACGGGGGGCAGCGACTTGTTTGGCCTGGAACGCACCACCGTGGACCACTGGCTGAATGCGCCGCCCCTGGCGGTGGGGGAGCTTATGGAACCCAATGAGCAGGACGAGGCATGGGGTGACCTCTGTTGGGGGCAGGAATCCCTTTTCCTGGGAAGCTATATTTATGGAAAGCTCCACGTCAACTTTGCGGGGGTGCGCCAGGACGTGGATGTTACCAGCCTGCGCTATCGTCTGGTGGCCCCCAAGCTCCCCGGCTTTTACGGCCTGAGTGAGCGGGTTTTGGCCAGCGATTGGGAGCCGCACCGCCAGTGGAAGTATCGGGAGGAGAGCCCCGCCGAACCCTGGGGGGCCCAGCGGGCCTACCGGCTGGTGGAGGAGGCTGAGGCAGCCCAGGGGACCCAGCGCTACCTGCTGTGTTACCCCGGCGTGCTGGTGGATATCTCCTTTGCCTGGCCCCCCAGTGAGGAGCAGATGGCCCTGGTGGGGGAACGGCTGGGTGGGATTCAGCTATAAATACGACACGCCCCCTGGGCGGGACAGCGGCGGGGCTGTCCTGCCCAGGGGGCGCGTTGCATTGTCTGGCGGTCACTTCCCCGCCAGGTGGTCCTTCAGGTACAAAATTGCCTGCCGGTAACCCTCCAATCCCAGGCCCATGAAGGTTTTGATGCAGGCCATCCCGGCATAGGAGACCTGGCGGAAGTCCTCCCGCTGGGATACATCGGAAATATGGACCTCCACCGCAGGCAGGGCCACGGCCTTTAGGGCATCCAGGATGGCCACGCTGGTGTGGGTGTAGGCGGCGGGGTTGATGACAATGCCATCCGCCTGGCCTAGGGCCGACTGGATTTTATCCACCAGGGCCCCCTCGTGGTTGGACTGGAACAGCTCCACCGCAATGCCCTCCTGGCGGCAGGTGTCCTCCACCAGGGCGGTCAGGGCCGCGTAGTCCTGCTTGCCGTAGAGCGCCGGCTCCCGGACCCCCAAAAGGTTCAGGTTGGGCCCGTTAAGGACGAAAATCTTCATAAGCCGCCTCCACGTTCTTGGCCACCTGCACCGGGTCCGCGTCGTTGGGGACAATCAGGTCCGCGAAGCGGCGGTACTTGGGCAGGCGCATGGTGTACATATCCTGCAAGTTGCCCCGGAGGGACAGGGGACGGCCCTTCTTGGGCAGCTTGGACAGCTCCCGTTCCAGGAAAATGATGGTGCCGTTCTGGTGGAGCAGGGGATAGTTCTCCCCCCGGGTGACGCAGCCGCCCCCGGTGGAGATCACCAGCCCCGATTCCTTCCCCAGGACGGACAGGAGGGCGGTTTCCTCGGCCCGGAAAGCGGCCTCCCCCTGGCGGTTGATGAAGTCCGCGCAGGACACCCCAAAATGCTCCTCTAATTTCTGGTCGCAGTCAATGAAGGGGTGGTCCAGGAGCTTGGCCAGCTCCCGGCCGATGGTGCTCTTGCCGCAGCCGGGCATGCCGATGAGGACCCGGTTCTCCTTCCGGTGGCAGAGGGTGTGATAGGCCCCCTCTGCCCGGATAGAGGGGAAGGTGGAGCCGGTGAAAATCTGGGCGGCGTAACGGGCCTGCTCCACCAGCATGAACATCCCCCCCAGGTGGGGGATGTCCAAGGCCTCCGCCTGTTGGAGGAGGACGGTGCGGGCGGGGTTGTAAATCAGGTCCAGGACCCCCTGGCATTGGGGGAATTTCCTTAAGTCGATGAGGGCGGCGGAGGTGTTGGGGTACATCCCCACGGGGGTGGTGTTGACGATTACCTGGGCGTCCCGGTGCCGGTCCAGGTTGCCGTAGTTGTTGGCCCCAGAGCGGGAGACCACCACGATCTCTTTGGCCCCCTGCTTTTCCAGCACGTATTGCACCGACAGGCTGGCCCCCCCGGAGCCCAGGACCAGGCACTTCCGGTCCCGGATGGGGATACGGCTCTTCCACACCATGCCTTCAAATCCGGCGGCGTCGGTGTTGTCGCCGTAGAGGCTGCCGTCGGGACGCTTCACCACGGTGTTCACGCTGCCGATGGCCTCCGCGGCCTCGCTGAGCTGGTCACACACTGCCATCACCGTGGTCTTGTAGGGAATGGTCACGTTGAGCCCATAGAAGTTCCGGGCCCGGAGGAAGTCCCCCAGGTCCCCGGGGGCGATCTCAAAGAGCTCGTAGCTATAATCGCCAAAAAGGGCATGAAGTTCAGGGGAATAGCTGTGGCTCAGTTTTTCCCCCAACAGTCCGTAGCGCCGCTGCATCAAACCACCTCGCTGTAGCTGCCTAAATATTGGAAGTCCTCGCAGATGGAGGACAGGTCGTCCACCATGCGGATGAACTCTTCGGAGTACACAGAGGTCTCCAAATCGAAATAGAACATGAATTCAAAGTCCCGGCCGGGGATGAGACGGCTCTCCAACTTGATGAGGTTCAGCCCCAGGGCATAGAAGCGGGACAGGACCTGGTAGAGGGAGCCGGGCCGGTGGGGCAGGGAGACCATGAGGCTGGTCTTGTCCGCACCGGGGAAGATCTGTAGCTTTTTGGAAATGCAGATGAAGCGGGTGTAGTTGTCCCCCCGGTCCTGGATGTCCGCGGCCAGGCGTTCCAGGGCGTAGAGGGAGATGCAGTTGTGGGAGCAGATGGCGGCCACGTCGTCCCGGCTGGACTCCGCCACAGCCTGGGCGGCGGCGGCGGTGTTCTCGCAGGGGGTGACCTTCACGCCCTTGCCCAGCTTTTCCAAAAAGGCGCTGCACTGGCTGATGGCCTGGGGGTGGGAGAAAATCTCCTTGATGTCCTCCAACTTGGTGCCCCGCTTGGCCAGGAGGTTGTGGTCCACCTTCAGCCGGGTGGAGCGGACGATTTTGAAGTTGCGGTTCAGCATCAGGTCGTAGACCTGGTTCACAGAGCCGGCGGTGCTGTTTTCCAGGGGCAGCACGCCGTAGTCGCAAAAGCCGTTCTCAATGGCGGCAAAGACGCTCTCAAAGCTGCCAAAGTACATCACCTGGGGCCGCTGGAAGAGCTTGTCGCAGGCCAGCTGGGAATAGGCCCCCTCCACGCCCTGGCAGGCCACGCTGGCCCGGGGGGGGAAGAGCTGGGGGGTGTTCTCCATGGCCTCCTGAATCTCCCGGCGCAGGGGGGAGGGGGTGGGGTTCAAGGTGCTCTGGTAGCTGCGGCTGAGCTCAAAGAGCATGGACCAGAGGAAGTAGCCGTACTGTTGGAGCTCCGGGGGGAGCTTGCCGGATACATCCTCCAGCTTGGCCCGCTCCCGGGACACGTCCAGCACCGGCAGGTCGTTGGCCTGCTTGGCCTGGCTCACCTGGGCCACCAGGGACATACGGTCTTGGAAGGCTTTTAATAAGACGTCATCGACCACGTCGATTTCTTTTCTCAGTTCTTCTAATGTCATGGTTGTACTCTCCTCATTTCCTGCTCTAGCAGGGCGTCATATACGGCGATGGCGGCGGCGGCCTCCACACAGGGCACAGCCCTGGGGACGACGCAGGGGTCGTGGCGGCCCTTGACCGCCAACCTGGCCTCCTCCCGGCGGCTCAGGCTGACGCTGTCCTGGGCCTGGGCAATGGAGGGGGTGGGCTTCACCGCGGCCCGGAACACCAGGGGCATCCCGTTGGTGATGCCCCCGAGAATGCCCCCGGCGTGGTTGGTTTTTGTGCGCACCTGGCCGTCCACCAGGCAGAAGGGGTCGTTGTTCTCGCTGCCCCGGAGGGCGGCGGACTGGAAGCCCGCCCCAAACTCGACACCCTTCACCGCCGGGATGGCGAACACCAGCCGGGCGATGCGGTTTTCCATGCCGTCCAGCATGGGGTCCCCCAGGCCTGGGGGCAGGCCTAGGACGGCGCATTCTATGACGCCGCCCAGGGAGTCCCCCGCTGCCTTGGCCTCTGCAATCTGGGCCTGCATCGCTGTCCCCGCGCTGGGGTCCACCACGGGGAAGGGGGCTTCACCGGGGGCCAATAGGGCCGCCTGGCTCAGGTGGACGGGGTCAAAGGGGCTGTCCTGGACGCCGCCAATGGCGGCGATGTGGGCCCCCACAGTGATGCCCCGGCGTGCCAGGAGCTGGCGGCAGATCCCCCCGGCGATGCACAGGGGGGCGGTGAGGCGGCCGGAGAAGTGGCCGCCCCCGGCGCTGTCCTGGAAGCCGCCGTACTTGATTTGGGCGGTGTAGTCGGCGTGGCCAGGGCGGGGCAGGTCTTTTAGGTTGGCATAGTCCCCGGAGCGGGTGTTTGTGTTGCGGATGATGGCGGTGAGGGGGGCCCCGCAGGTCCTGCCCTCCAAGAGGCCGGAGAGGATTTCAGGCCGGTCCGCCTCCTTCCGGGGGGTGGACCAGTCCCCTTGGCCTGGGGCCCGGCGGTTCAGGAAGGCTTGGAGGGAGTCCAAGTCCACCGCCTCGCCGGGGGGGAGGCCGTCCAGGGTCACGCCGATGGCGCTGCCGTGGGATTGGCCGAATATGGAAACGGTCAGCTGACCGTGATAGGTACTGCTCATAGTTTCTCCTGGTGCAATATCCTGGCGGGAAGTGTCAAGATATAGGATTCAATATGGTATATGATAAAGGATATTGTGCGGCACGTCAAGGGGCGGGGCGCATATTTGGGGGAAAAGGAGGGATTTGCGGCGGAGAACCGGGGGGCAGGCTTGGGCGGTGGGGGCCTCCGGCTTATGCCGGGCTGTCCCCAAGCTGCACCTGGCGGCCCAAGGCCTCCAAATCCCGCCAAAAGCCGGGGTAGGATTTCTCCACCGCCTGGGCCCCGGTGACGGTGACAGAGCCGGTACACCCTGCCGAGGCCACCGCCGCCGCCATGGCAATGCGGTGGTCCCCCTGGGCGTCTACCTGGCCCCCGGGGAGGCTGGGCTTGCCCTGGATCACCAGCCCGTCCTCTGTCTCCCGCACCTGGCCTCCCAGGGCGTTCAGGGTCTGGGCGGTGGTGGTGAGGCGGTCGGACTCCTTGAGGCGCAGCCGGGCGGCGTGGAGGATGCGGGTCTCCCCGGGGATCAGGGCGGCGGTGGCGGCAAGCACCGGCACCAGGTCGGGGATGTTCCGGGCGTCAATCTCCACAGGGTGCAGGGGGGCGGGGCTGGCTTGGACGGTGCCGCCGGCCCAGCGGATGCCCCCGCCCATGGCGTCCAGCACCTGGCACACCCCCCGGTCCCCCTGTAGGGAATCGGGGTCCAGCCCGGTGAGGGCCACCCCGGTCCCGGCCAGCACCCCCATGCACAGCCAGGGGGCGGCGTTGGACCAGTCCCCCTCCACGGGGGCGGTGCCGGGGCTGTGGAAGCCCTGGGGGGGGAGAGTGAAGTGCCAGGCCTTCTGTTCCGGGGTCAGGCCGAAGGCGGACAGGGCCCGGAGGGTCATGGCGATGTATCCGGCGGACTCCACAGTCCCGGTGACGGACAACCGGCTCTCCGCCCCCAGCAGGGGCAGGGCCAGCAGCAGGCCGGAGATGAACTGGGAGGATACATCCCCCGGCAGGGTAAACTGCCCCGGCTGTAGCTGCCCGGAGATGGTCAAGCGCTCCGGCGTCTGTTCAATCCTACAGCCCTGGGCCTGAAGCTGACCCACCAGGGGTTCCATAGGCCGTTGGCCCAGCCGCCCCTGCAACAGGAAGCTGGCCCGTACCCCCAGGGCCCCCGCCACCGGCAGAAGGAAACGGAGGGTGGAGCCGCTCTCCCCACAGGGAAGCAGGCAGTCCCTGGGGGCGGCTGCCCGGTTCACGGGGGTGACGTGGAAGCCCGCCGCCTCCCGCTGGATGTCCGCCCCCAGGGCCGTCAGACAGGCGGCGGTGGCGTCGATGTCCTGGGAGCTCTGGGGACAGGCCAGGGTGGTGGGTTGGTCCGCCAGGGCGGCGCAGATCAGCAGCCGGTGGGCGGCGGACTTGGAGGGGATGGCGGGGAGGGTCCCCGCCGCCTGTCCGGGATGGATGGTAACGGTCATGCTTGCAACCCCTTTTCAATCCAGGACAGAAGCGAGGCCACGGGGACGCTATGGAGGCGGCTCTCCCCCCAGGCGGTGGGGACCACCAGGCTGAGGGCATCCCCGCTGCGCTTCTTGTCGGACAGTGTTTTGGTGTAAAGCGCCTGGGCGCTGTATTCTGTGGACTGGGGGAGCCGGTAGGCTTCCAGCAGGGCTTGGAGCCTGGGCAGCACCGCCGCCGGACAGAGGCCGAAGTGGACGGCCGCCCGGGTGATGAGCACCATGCCGATGGCCACAGCCTTGCCGTGGGAGATGGCATAGCCGCTGCACGCCTCCACGCCGTGGCCGATGGTGTGGCCCAGGTTCAAAAGCTGCCGCGCCCCGGTGTCGAACTCGTCGGCCTCCACCAGGCGGCCCTTCTGCTCCACGCAGCGGGCAATGACGGTCTCCACGTCCAGAGGGCCGGGGGCCTCTAGGATATCCAACAGCGCCGGGTCCCCGATCATGCCGTACTTGATGACCTCGGCGCAGCCGTCGGCGAAGTCCGCCGGGGGGAGGGTGTCCAGGACGCTGGGGTCACAGAGGACGGCTTTGGGCTGGTAAAAGGCCCCCGCCAGGTTCTTGCCGTGGTGCAGGTCGATGGCGGTCTTGCCCCCCACAGAGGCGTCCACCGCCGCCAGGAGGGTGGTGGGGAGCTGCAAAAAGGCCACGCCCCGGAGGAAGGTTGCGGCGGCAAAGCCGGTCAAATCCCCCACCACGCCCCCGCCCAGGGCCACCAGACCGTCGGCGCGGGTGATGTGATGCTCGGCCAAGCACTCCAACAGCGCCAGATAGGTCTGGCCGTTTTTGGAGGCCTCCCCGGCGGGGAACACGAAGGGGACCACCCGGAACCCCGCCGCTTCCAGGCTGGCGGTGCAGCGGGACAGGTAGAGGGGGGCCACGTTGCTGTCAGAGACCACAGCGGCGGTGGGGCCTGTCCACAGAGACCGGGCCCGCTCCCCCACCTGGTCCAGCAGGCCGGGGCCGATGTGGACCTGGTAGGGCTGGGAGGCGCGGATGTCTACGGTGGTCATACCCCGTCCACCTCCTCCTTGATCCTGCGCCCGTCCTCCAAGAGCTGGCGCAGGGCGTCGAAGTCGCTGGCCTCCAGGGCGGCCTTGTACTGGTTCAAGCTGGCCATGAGGGTGTCCAGCTCAAAGAGCAGGTTGCCCTTGTTTTCCAAAAAGAGCTCCGCCCACATGGCGGGGTTCAGCCAGGCCACCCGGGTCAGGTCCCGGTAGCTCCCGGCGGAGAAGCCGCTGTGCTCCCGGGCGGTGGGGCTCTTGATATAGGCGTTGGAAATGACATGGGCCATCTGGGAGGTGAAGGCAATGCGCTGGTCATGGGCCTGGGCGGTGGTAATGGAGATGTGCCCAAAGCCCACAGGGGAGAGGAGCTTTTTGGCCCGGTCCAAGAGGCGGATGTCGTCGAAGGTGGGGGGCACCAGCACCATGGGGGCCCCGTCGAAGAGGTCGGGCTGGCTGTACTTGAAGCCGGAGAAGTGGGTGCCCGCCATGGGGTGGCCCCCCAGGAAGGTGAGGCCGTATTGCTCCGCTAGGGGGAACACCTCCCGGCAGACCTTCTCCTTGGTTCCGGCGCAGTCGATGACCATGGTGCCCTTGTCCAGCAGGGGGGCTAGGCGGCGCATGTGCGCCACCACCGCTTCGGGGTAGGTGGCCAGGAGCAGCAGGTCCAGGCCGGGGAGGTCCTTGTCCTCTAGGGGGCCGTGGATGGCCTGGGCGATCTGGGCAAACTCTGTGATGGAGTGGTCTGCGTCCCAGCCCAGGACGGTGACAGCCTCGTCCCGGCGGTAGGCCTTGGCTAGGGAGCCGCCGATGAGGCCCAAACCGATGATACCAACTCTCATCCCTCCATCGCCTCCCGGATGCGGAAGAGCTTCTTTGCCGTGGCGGCAAAGGCCTCCGGGGTCAGGGATTGGGCCCCGTCGCACAGGGCGTGGGGCGGGTCGTTGTGGACTTCAATCATCAGCCCGTCGGCCCCCGCGGCCACGGCAGCCATGGCCATGGGTTCTACCAGGTCCGCGTGGCCGGTGGCGTGGCTGGGGTCCACCACCACCGGGAGGTGGGTGAGCTTTTTCAGCACGGGAATGGCGGAGAGGTCCAGGGTGTTGCGGGTGTAGGTGGACTCATAGGTGCGGATGCCCCGCTCACAGAGGATGACATCCTCGTTGCCGTTGGCCATGATATACTCCGCGCTCATGAGCAACTCCTTGATGGTCCCCGCCAGGCCCCGCTTTAGGAGGATGGGCTTCTTGGTCTTGCCCAGCTCCTTGAGCATGTCAAAGTTCTGGGTGTTCCGGGCCCCCACCTGGATGACGTCCACCTCCTCGAAGAGGTCCAGGTTGCGGATGTCCATGAGCTCGGTGACGATGGGCAGGCCCGTGGCCTTTTTGGCCTCTAGGAGCAGGCGGATGCCCTCTGCCCCCAGGCCCTGGAAGTCGTAAGGGGAGGTGCGGGGCTTGAAGGCGCCTCCCCGGAGGAAGTGGGCCCCGGCGGCTTTGACCTGCTGGGCCACGTAAATGATCTGCTCCTCGGTCTCCACGGAGCAGGGGCCGGCGATGAGGGCGAAGTGGCCCCGGCCGATGGCCCCAGCCCCGGCCTGGATTTCGGAGCTGTCTGGGTGGAACTGGCGGTTTACCGCCTTGAAGGGGTCGGAGACCCGGGTGACACTCTCCACGATGTCCAGGCTCTGGATCATCTCCATGTCCACCTTGGCGGTGTTGCCGATGAGGCCCAAAACGGTCTGGAACTCCCCTTGGGAGACGTGGACCCCCAGGCCCTGCTCTTTGAGCCAGTGGATGAGGTGCTCCACCCGTTCGGGGGAGGCGTTGGCTTTCAATACTGCGATCATGGCGTTTGACTCCTTTCGTGGTGCATCTTGCGCCGCTTCTGCCTGGGCGGCGGGAAAATATAAAAAGCGCCGCACAGAACGGAATCTGTGTGGCGCTTGTATGCGTTCAAAAAATGAATACAGAAAGCGATGGGATTATTCCAGCACAAATTGCCATTACCTTATTCCCTTGTGGGTGATAAAGTAACGGTAGGCGAAGAAGCGGTTCATGTTGGCGCTGGTCAGCTTCATAATGGGCCATCCTTTCGATTTATTCGGATAAAGTGTAGCACGCTTTGGTGGGGTTGTCAAGGGTTTTTTGCAGGGGGCTCCTTCAACTCAAAAATGAACTCCAATGAAAAATCACGCAGCAATGTCACGCTGCTGAGCTTGAGGAAGTTGACCGGTACGCCGTATCCCTTGAACTGGCGGTTTCCCTCTAATTTTTGCACCACCCGCTGGACGATTTCCTGTTGGTACTTTTTCACCGCATCCCGCAGGGCGTTCCAGGAATCGAACTGGTAGCGGGGGAGGCTGACCATAATGCGGATACGGTCAAAGGTGGCTTCGTTTTGGTTCCCCGGGGTACGCTCAAAGACCGGCAAGGCGATGCGCTGTACCAGCCGGTCAACGGGGGCCGGCTCCGGCGGGGGCTGGAAGGTCAGCTCTGTGTTTAGGAAAATCTCAATGCACTCCGTCAGGGTCATCCCCACTTCAAATTGGGTCGCTGCCTTGCGCCAGACGCTGGTGCTGAAAAATGACGTTCCTGTACCTGTAATTTTGAATATGTTAAACTTTATGAGCCCCTCCACGGGAAATAACTTTGCCTTGTCCTTGGAGTAAATTTCATCCTCATTGAAATAATAGGTTGCCCCATTGTACTGCCGGATGGGCTGGTTGATGACACCATATTCTATCAGGAAATCCCTTGTCATAGAGACAAGCTCAGTATCGGGAATGGTTTGCAGATAGTCCACCATTTCCGGGAGCAGGTAATGCACTACATTTTCGTCCAGGGGCCGATAGAGCCGGAATTTTTGGATGGCCCGTTCCCATGCCTCGCGGTCAAGGAAGGAGGGGGCCCAGAATGTTTCCTCCGGTACGCCGCCGCCCTCGGGGGTTTCATAAGCGGGATTGACATAAATATCCTCTCTGTAGGGAACCACCTGGAGAAAAATGTGGCTTTTATAATAAGGCCGTTTGGCAATGACTTGATTCACAATGCCCTCGGCAATCAGCCCCAAGGTGATGCCTCTTGATGCGATGCACCAGGCACAGCCTTTCCCTGTCGTTTTATCTATCGCCATCATGATACCCCCACTCGTTTCCTCGATAAAAATGTTTTTCCTATTATACCCCTATAGGGGGTGTATGTCTACTATGAGGGGTTAAAAAATCCCTATTATTAAGCTATTATTCCCCTATGGGGGTGGTTGTGTGATAGAAAAAGATATCCTTCTTGTTGAAATGGGAAGCCGGTTAGCTCAACGACGCGAACAAATGCATTTAACGCAAGAAAAATTGGCTGAGCTATCAGGGGTATCTGTAAAGACTATTTTTTCTGCTGAAAAGGGGCAAAAAGCACTTCGGCCTGAGAATATTGTTAATATCTGCCAGGCTCTTGATATGGATATTTCTTTTTTTATGACCGGGAACGTATTGCGTTCCGACATCTTAAGTTCTCTTACCCATGAACAACGCATGGCCTTTAATAAAATTTTGGATGCATTTCTTTCGATTTGTTAGCAAATTATAGAACCATGAGAGTGCAAGTGGCATCATGGGGGATTAAAAGTTTTTCTTTTTAGTAATAGTATGGTCCCATGGGGGGATATGATGAAAAATAAAACTTTGGAAGAGATTGGGAAACGGCTAGTGTCCGCGCGGAAAGCAAAAGGTTATACACAAGAGCAGTTAGCGAGTTTAAGCAATCTTTCAATTAAGATGATTTCTGCGGCAGAGAATGGGCACAAGGCTATGAGGCCAGAAAGTATTATCAAACTATGTGAATGTCTCTCTATTTCTACTGATTATTTATTGTTTGGTGAGTCTGCAAAATTACGTTCACTGACTGAATATGATGAAATCAAACAACTAACGCCAAAACAAAGAGATGCCTTATCAAGAATTATTGAGGACTTTCTTTCAGCGTTCAAACAATAGCCACATATTGAATTGGTATTTTGTGGGGTTGACATGCCTGTATGTGTTTCGTATAATAAATTAACAAGTGGAAAAGTGGCCCGCTCCCGGTCATGCGGAAAAGAAGTAGACCGTGAAACTGTAGTTCG
>NZ_JBQILM010000025.1:4175-38903 GCF_056797215.1 Evtepia sp. | reverse complement strand
GCCACCACTAGGCCTGCCTCATCCTGCATCACATAGGCCAGGGAGAGCTTCACGCCGGTGTAGCGCTGGGCCGTTACCGTGATGGTGATCTTGTCGCCATAGGTGGTGGGGTGCTTATAGTCGCAGTTCAGGGATACCACCGGGGAGGTGATCCCCTCCGCCTCCAAGCGCTGCATGGGGTAACCGGCCTCTGCCAAAAAGTGGAGCCGGGCCTCTTCCATGAAGCGGATGTAGTTGGAATGGTGGGTGATCCCCATTTTATCGGTCTCGTAATAGTTTACGCTGTGTATATATGGCGTCATGGTTCCTCCTTCATGTGCTGGGTGGCCAACGCCCCCAGGGTGGTTTCCGCCCAGCTATAGTTGGTGAGGTAACTGCCGTTAAAACTCTGGGCAAAGTCCTCCTTGCCGGAGAGGTAATCGTAAAGGTCACACTGGACCTTCTCCATCACCAGGCGGCGCTTGCCGCCCACGGATTCCACGATGTCAGCAATGCCGTATTCCTCCAAGATGTTTTTCAGCCGCAGGGCGACCTTCCGATACCGGGCCAAGGTGACGGGGTTGACCGGCTCATTCTCCCAGAGGAAGCCGATGGCCTCGTCGGAGGAGATGTACCCGCCCCGGCGGTCTACCAACAGGGCAAAGAGCTCCTTGGCCTTTTGGGTGCGGAAGGCGATGGCCTTCCCCCCCACAAAGACATCGAAATAGCCAAAGGTTCGGATGGATACGGCAGGGGGGCCTGCCATAGACCGGCTGGCTGACGGCTCATCCATGTTATAGAGCATGACATAGCGCAGGGAATTGCCGTCGGCTGTTTTTTGGGAGCAGACGGCTTTGATCCGGCGTTCGGTGTTCTCCGACAGGTCGTAATAGGTGAATTCTGCCTCCCCGTTCTCCAAGAGGTTGACATAGCTCTCATAGGAGGAACCACTATGGGAGACAAAGTCCTCCAAGGAGGTGCCGGTCTGCATCAGGCTGAGCCATTCCTCCTGGGAGTAACCGAAAAATTCACGGATGTTGTTGCTGGCATACAGGGGGCGCACCAGGTCTCCCGCTACCTCAAAGGCAGCGATGCCCTCGGTAAAGGGCAGGTCCACTTCCAAGATGGGTTCATTGGCCGCTTTCAAGCCCCGGGTCTCCCGGGGCAGGGCGGCAGGCACATCGGCTTCCGCCACGTTGCGGCAGCAGAAGAGGCTGATGGAGGGATCTAGCTTGAGGAAAATCCCTGTGTAATGCTTCATCTCCCCCTGGGAGGACAGGGCACGGTAATTGATCTGGGGGGGCTTGCTGTCTGCACCGGCACCCTGGGCCTGGGCAGAGAAGAAGCGGAGCACGGTCTCCCGGTCCTCCTGGTGTACAGTGTTGATGGTCCACTTTTCGATGGCCTCGGTGATCTGCATGGGGATATTCTCCAACCATTTGAACACGGAGGAGTTTTGTCCATAGAGGCAGCGGATGGTGTTATGGGCGCGGTCGAACTCAAAGATTTTGTCGTAGACCTTGGAGATGGCCTGGATGTAACGCTGGTTCTCCCACTCCCGGCGCAGGCGGTACTGGTCGTTGGCGCTCTGGCGGAGGGCCGACACGTCGGAGAGGGTGGAGCAGCCCACCAGGGTGCCGTCGTCCAGCCACTGGGGCACCATGGTGTCCTGGACATGGAACACCTCACCATCGCTTTTCACCAGGCGGTAGGTGAGGGCTTGGGACTGCTGGGTTTCAGCCAGGGTATAAAGAAAACGGGCGTATTGCCTCCGGTCGTCGGGGTGGATACGCGCCGCATATAGGTCTGCTGCATCGCTCACCAGCTCCTCTTTGGAGAGACCCAGCATGGCGCAGAGGTTTTGGCTGGCGTAGGTCAGATGAAAGGGGGGGGTGAGGGCATATTGATGAAAGCCGCAGACTGCGGTATCTAAGATACCTTCCTGGAGGGTAGTTGTCATAGCATCTCCTCATTTGTGCAAGAGGCCGGACGGATTCAAGGTATCTCATTATATAGCAGAAACTGGGATTCGTCAAATACCAAAATTGTCGGATTTTGGTGCCCTCTGCGCCCCGTTAGCTGGTTTGGTACTCCTGGGCGGCCCGCTGGCGCAGCTCAAAGGTACGGATTTTCCCGCTGATGGTTTTGGGGATTTCGGTGACGATCTCCACCAGCCGCACCCACTTATACTCCGCCAAGTGGCTGTTACAGAAGTCTTTGATCTCCTTCTCGATGGCTTTGGAGGCCTCGAACCCACTGTTCAGCACCACCACGGCCTTGACTGCCTGGCCCCGGAGGGGGTCGGGGATGCCGATGACGCTGCACTCCAACACCGCCGGATGCTGGGCCAGGATGTGCTCCACCTCGTAGGGCCCGATGCGGTAGCCGCCGCTTTTGATGATATCGTCAAAGCGCCCGTGGAACCAGAAGTGCCCCGCCTGGTCCCGGTGAGCGGTGTCCCCTGTGTGGTAGACGCCTCCCCGCCAGACCCGGTGGTAGGACTCTTCGTCGTTCAAATAGCCAGAGAAAATCCCCAGCTGCCTGCCTGTTTCCGGGGGTACTAGGACAATCTCCCCGATCTCCCCGTCGGGGACAGGGCAGTTGTCCCGGTCCCGCAGCTCCAAGTGATAGAGAGGGGAAGGGGTGCCCAGGGAACCAGGGACTGGGGGAGAGCCGCAGAAATTGGCGGTGAGCAAGGTGGTCTCCGTTTGCCCATAGCCCTCGGCCAGGGGGATGCCGGTCTTTTCTGTGAAGCGGGTGAACACCTCCGGAGCTAGGAGCTCCCCAGCGGTGGTGGCGTAACGCAAGCTGGGCATGGGGGGGATCTCCTTGCGCACCAGATAGCGGTAGACTGTCGGCGGTGCACAGAAGGAGGTGACGCCATAGCGGTTGATGATGGTGGTGAGCTGCTTGGGGTCGAACTGGTCAAAGTCATACACCATCACCGCGCTGCCCACCAGCCATTGCCCATAGATTTTTCCCCAGGAGGCCTTGCCCCAGCCGGTCTCTGCCACGGTGAAATGCAGGCCGTCGTCCTGGGCCTGCTGCCAGTATTTGGCGGTGATGATGTGGGCCAGGGGATAGGTGAAGTCATGGATGACCCCCTTGGGCTGCCCGGTGGTGCCGGAGGTGAAGTACAGCAGCATGGGGTCGCTTGCCTGGGTCTCCACCCGGGGGAAGCTGCCTGGGGCCTGGGCGGCTTCCTCTGTCAGGTTCCGGCATCCGGGGGCCGTTTCCTGGACGGTCCAGAGGAGGAGCGCTTGCCCGGCCTCTGCCAGGGCCTCATGCAGCTTTTCCGGCACCTGGTTCTGGGCGGTACAGACCACGGCCTTGACCTGGGCTGCCTGGATGCGGTAGGCGTAGTCGCTGGCAGTGAGCATGTGGGTTACGGGGATCAGCACGGCCCCCAGCTTGTGGAGGGCCACGGCGGTGAACCAGTATTCATAGTGCCGCTTCAGCACCACCATAACCCGGTCCCCCTTTTGAATGCCTGCCTCCTGGAATACCTGGGCATAGCGGTTGCTCTCCCGGCAGATGTCCGCGAAGGAGAACACCCGGGTCTCCTGCTGGGGGGCGCACCACACCAGGGCGCGCTTCTGGGGCTGCGCCGCTGCGATGGCGTCCACCACGTCGTAGCCGAAGTTGAAGCTGTCGGGATAGTGGAGGGTGAAGTCCGTCAGATGTCCGGCGGCATCCAGGGTTTCATGGCAAAAGGTTTGGTAGATGCTCATAAGGGCTCCTTGTGTGGTTCTCCACAGCGTCCACGCCGAGATTGCGGAAACGGGCGTAGCGTTTTCCAATCAGGTCGGTGTCCGCCGAAAGGAGTTTGAGTTCTTCGTGGAGCAGCAGAGAGATACGGTCGTAGAATTTCTTCTGCCCCAGGTCGCTTTCTGGCAGGATACGTTCGATGATGCCCAAGGACTTGGCGTCCTCGGCGGTGAGCTTCAGGCTGGCGGCGGCGTCTGCGGCCTTGGAGGCGTCCTTCCAGAGGATGCTGGCGCAGCCCTCTGGGGAGATCACCGAGTATACGGCGTTTTGCAGCATCCACACCCGGTCTGCCACCGCCAAGGCCAGGGCCCCGCCGCTGCCCCCCTCGCCGATTAAAATAGAGAGGATGGGGACGCAGAGGGTGGACATCTCCATGAGGTTTTCCCCAATGGCCTGCCCTTGGCCCCGCTCCTCGGCGCCAATGCCACAGTAGGCCCCAGAGGTGTCGATGAAGCACACAATGGGGCGGCCGAATTTTTCCGCCTGCTTCATCAGCCGCAGGGCCTTGCGGTACCCCTCTGGATGGGGGGCGCCGAAGTTGCGCAGGGAGCGTTCCTTGGCAGTGTGGCCCTTCTCAATGGCGATTACCGTGACGGGGTCGCCGCAGAGGGTGGCGATGCCCCCCACGATGGCTGGGTCGTCGGCAAAGCGCCGGTCCCCGTGAAGTTCCAGGAAGTCCTTAAAGACGTTTTGGATATAGTCCAACCCGGTGGGCCGCCCGTTGTCTCTGGCCAGCTTCACCCGGTCATAGGATGTTTGCGTCATAGCGTTACCCTCCATGGTGCAGGGCCAGGATATTGCCCAGCAGCTTTTTTTGTCCGCTCCGGGAGACCACCTGGTCGATGAACCCGTGGTCCAGCAAAAACTCCGCCGTCTGGAAGCCCTTGGGCAGGGTCTTTTTGGTGGTCTGCTCAATGACCCTGGCCCCGGCAAAGCCCACAGTGGCCAGGGGTTCCGCCAGGATGATGTCTGCTTCCAGGGCGAAGCTGGCGGTGACGCCGCCGGTGGTGGGGTCGGTAAGCACTGCCACATAGAGCAGGCCAATGTCGCTGTGGCGCTTCACCGCGGCGCTGGTCTTGGCCATCTGCATCAGGGACAGCAGCCCCTCCTGCATCCTGGCTCCGCCGGACACGGTGAAGCCCACCACAGGCAGTCGCTTTTCCGCGGCGTACTCAAAGAGGCTGGTGATCTTTTCTCCCACCACGGCCCCCATGCTGCCCATCATGAAGTAGGGCTCCATGACGAAGAGGCAACAGCTCTGCCCGTTGATTTTTGCGGTGCCGCAGACCACTGCCTCCTCCTCGTTGCTGACGCTGCGCACGTTGTCCAGCTTTTCCTGGTACCCAGGGAAGAGGAGGGGGTTGCTGGAACGCATATCTGGGAACAGCTCCTGGAAGCTCCCGGCGTCCACGAGCATCTGGATGCGGGGACGGCCCCGCATCCGGAAGTGGTACCCGCAGGGGCAGACCTGGTGGTTGGCCCAAAGACGGCTCAGGGGGATGCTCTTATGGCAATTGGGGCATTTCTTCTCCGGTTCCCCCTCGTCCTGCTGCACAGGGGCGAAGGTCCGGCCGCCCTCCTCCAATTGGTTTCGGGGTTTCAAAAATTTCATGATGGCCATAGCGTCACCTGTTTCCCATAAACGTTAAGTCGTACTCGCCGCTGACGAAGCGCTCGTCGGCGACGAAGCTGAGTTGTTCCTCAATGTTCGTTGAAATGCCGTCCACCACCAATTCGCACAGGGCGGCGCGGATTTTCCGCAATGCTTCCTCCCGGGTCTTGGCATAGATGATCAGCTTGCCCAGCAGGGCATCGTAGTAAGGGGAGACGGAGGTTCCCGCGATGAGGCAGGTGTCAAAGCGAACCTCCGGTCCGCCGGGGACGTGAAGCATCTTCAAGCTCCCGCAGCTATTGGCGTTGATGCGGCACTCAATGGCTGCCCCCCGGATTTGCACCTCATCCTGGGTGAAGTTCAGGGGAATCCCGGCGGCAATGCGGATCTGCCATTTCACCAGGTCATAGCCCAGGAGCATTTCTGTGACGCAGTGCTCCACTTGCAGGCGGACATTCATCTCCATGAACCAGAAGCGGCCCTGTTGGTCGTAGAGGAATTCCAGGGTTCCCGCCCCCACATAGCCGATCTTTTTCACTGCGTCGATGGCTGCTGCCATGATGTCGGCCCGGCTCTGGGCGTCCACCGCCGGGGAGGGGGTCTCCTCAATGAGCTTTTGGTTCCGGCGTTGGAGGGAGCAGTCTCGGTCCCCCAGGCAGACCACGTGGCCATATTCATCGGCCAGCATTTGCAGCTCGATGTGCCGGGCTGGGAAAATGTACTTTTCCAGGTACATGGACCCATCCCCAAAGGCACTGAGGGCCTCCGCGCTGGCTTCCAGGTAGGCGGGGGCGATCTCGTCCTCACTGCGGATGAGACGGATGCCCCGCCCGCCGCCGCCGGCGCAGGCCTTTAACATCACAGGATACCCCAGCCGCTCCGCTTCCAGCTTGACCTGGTCCACAGAGGACAGGGCCTGGGTACCGGGGATGACCAGGAGGCCCGTGTCCTTCATCAGCTCCTTCAGCCGGGCCTTGTCGCTGAGTTCCTCCATGCTCTCCGGGTCGGGGCCGATGAACACGATGCCGTTTTTCCGGCACTGCCGGGCGAAGTGGGGGTTCTCTGACAGGAAGCCATAGCCGGGGTGGATGGCCTGGGCCCCGGCCAGGATGGCGGTACTGATGATCTGGGTTTCATTCAAATAGCTTTCCCCGGCCTCTGCGGGGCCGATGCAATAGCTCTGGTCCGCCAAAGCCACGTGGAGGGCGTTTTTGTCCTCCTGGGAGTAGACTGCCACGGTGGCGACTCCCATCTCCTTGCAGGCCCGAATGATCCGCACCGCGATTTCCCCCCGGTTGGCGATCAATATTTTCGAGAACATGGTTATGCCTCCATCCCGCCGGTGATGGCGAAGGAAAATTCTGTGGACATGCACAGGCGTTCCCCCACCCGGACGGTCCCCTCTGCGAAGTAGAAGGGGTGCTTGGCCCGGCGGATATGGCAGCGGGTCTCCACCGTCTCCCCGGGCTTCACGGAGGAACGGAACTTGGTGTTGTTGAGCCCGGTGTATACGGGGAGCTGCCCGGCCTGCAGGTGGTCCTGCATCAGGGCGCAGGCGGATTGGGCCAAAATCTCGCAGAGGATCACCCCGGGGACGATGGGGTTGCCAGGGAAGTGCCCCTGGAGGAAAAACTCATCCCCCCGGACGGTGTAATGGCCGATGGCCTCCCCCTCCTGCTCCACCACGTCGTCCAGCAGCAGCATGGGCGGGCGGTGGGGGAGCAGGGCAAGGATTTCGTCTCGCTTCATGGCGCCACCTTTTGGAGGCGGAACAGCTCTGTGCCGTATTCCACTACCTGGCCGTTGCGCACGCAAATCTCTACAATTACCCCGTCCTCGTCGGCGGTGATCTCGTTCATCAGCTTCATGGCCTCGATGATGCACAGGGTCGTCCCCTTGCTGACCCGGTCGCCTACGGAGACGAAGGGCTCGGCATTTTCAGCCGGCGCGGCGTAGAACACCCCCACGATGGGGGAGGTCACGCTGCTGTGATCTTTGCTCTCCGGCACCACCGGCTTTGCGCCTTCGGGGACGGCGATGGTCTCCGTGACGGGGGCGGACAGGTTGCGCTCCAAGCGGACCACGTGGTTGTCTTCGGTGATTTCCAGTCCGGTGAGCCCTAGCTCCTGCATCAGCCCCGCGTATTTCCGAATATCACTTTCCTTCATGCTTACACCTTTCTAAATGCAAGGCACGCATTGTGCCCGCCAAAGCCAAGGGAGTTGGACAATGCCAAGGTGAAGTCCGCTGGCTGCGCCACCTTGGGCACATAGTTCAGGTCGCAGGCCTCGTCCGGCTCTTCCAGGTTGATGGTGGGGGGGGCGATGCCCTCCCGCAGGGCGCCCAAGCAGGCCAGGGCGTCAATGGCCCCGGCGGCTCCCAGCATATGCCCGGTCATGGACTTGGTGGAGCTGATGTAGGCCTTGTGGGCTGCGTCCTCCCCCAGGGCGGTCTTGATGGCCATGGTCTCGGTGAGGTCGTTTGCATGGGTACCGGTGCCATGGGCGTTGATGTATACGGTGTCGTTTTGGGAATACCCAGCTTCCTCCATGGCCTGTTCCATGGCCCGGGCAGCGCCGGCCCCTTCTGGGTGGGGGGCTGTGATGTGGTGGGCGTCGCAGGTGGAGCCATAGCCGCAGATTTCCCCGTAAATCGTAGCGCCCCGGGCCTTGGCGTGCTCATATTCTTCCAGGACAAAGGCCACGGAGCCTTCCCCGATGACAAAGCCGCTCCGGCGCTTGTCGAAGGGGAGGGAGGCGGCATTGGGGTCCTGGGCCAGGGAGAGGGCCTGGATGTTGACAAAGCCTGCCACAGCGATGGGGGTGATGGAGGCCTCTGCCCCGCCGGTGATCACCGCGTCGGCGTAGCCGTGGCGGATCAGCCGCATGGATTCCCCCAGGGCGTTGGAGCCGGAGGCGCAGGCGGTGACGGCGGGGATGGCGGGGCCCTGGCAGTTGTGGCGGATGGCGATCATCCCGGAGGCCATGTTGGCGATCATCATGGGGATGAAGAGGGAGGACACCCGGCGGGGGCCCCGTTCCATCAGTTTGGTGTGTTCCAGCTCAAAGGTGCCGATGCCGCCGATGCCGGTGCCGAAGTAGACGGCAAAGCGGGTGGGGTCCACAGCCCCCTCAATGGCGCTCTCCGCCACCGCCTGCTGGGCGGCGGCCAGGGCGAACTGGGCGTAGCGGTCGGTGCGCAGGGTGTCGTTGACATCCATGTATTGCAGGGGGTCGAAGCCCCGAACCTCACCGGCCAGCTTGGCCTTGAATTTTTCTGTATCAAAAAGGGAGATGGGGGCGATGCCGTTTTTGCCTGCCTTGAGGTTCGCCCAGGTCTCCTTGGCGTCGTTGCCCACGGGGGTGACGGCCCCGATGCCGGTAACGACCACGCGTCTTAGTTCACTCATAGCTTGCTTCCTTTCCCGTGTCACATGGCGATGCCGCCGTCTACCCGGAGCACCTCGCCGGTGACATACTTGGCGGTGAGCAGATAGGCCACCGCCTCGGCAATGTCCTCAGGCTGCCCCATCTGTCCCAGTGGGATCATGGAGAGCAGGGGGCTTTCGGCCTGGTCTTCAGTCATATCTGTCTGGATAAAGCCGGGGGCCACGGCGTTGCAGCGGATGCCCTTGGGAGCCAATTCCTTGGCCACAGATTTGGTCAGCCCCACCAGGCCGGCCTTGGAGGCGGCGTAGTTGCACTGGCCTGGGTTGCCGATCAAGCCTGCCACAGAGGTGACATTGACGATGCTGCCCTCCCGGGCCCGGAGAAAGAGGGGGACCATGTGGCGGATCATGTGAAAGGCGCCCTTCAGGTTGGTGTCCAGGACGGCGTCGTAGTCCGCTTCCTTCATCATAGCCACCAGGCCGTCCCGGACGATGCCCGCATTGTTCACCAAAATCTGGGCCCCGCCAAAGTCGGCCTTGATCTTTGCCACCGTATCCTTCACGTCGGCAAAGCCGGCTACGTCGCAACGGTAGCTGACGGCCCGCTGTCCGTAAGTATCTGCAATTTCCTGGCAGACGCTCTCGGCGGCCTGCTGGTTCCCGGCGTACAGAATGGCCACGTCGGCCCCCATAGACGCCAGTTTTTTGGCAATGGCCGCGCCAATGCCCCGGCTGCCCCCAGTGACTACGGCGGTTTTTCCCTTTAGCATGGGGCCACCTCCTCTAAGACTACGGGGAGTTCTGCCACGCAGTAGGTCTTTACCCCGGCGTCGATCTTACGGATCATGTTGGTGAGGGTCTTGCCGGGGCCAATTTCAATAAAGGTATCCACACCGCTGGCGATGAGGTTACGCACCAGGGTTTCCCACTGCACCGGGTTGCAGATCTGGCTTGAGAGCAGACCGGCGGCGTCCTGGGTGTAGGGCTGGGCGGTGCGGTCGGAGTACAGGGGGATGGTGGCGGGCTGGAACTGGACTTGGTCCAGCACATCCCCAAAGGCCTTGGCGGCCTCTTCCATGAAGGGGGAGTGGAATGCGCCCTTGACCTTCAGGGGCAGGGCCCGTCCCCCGGCTTCCTTCACCGCGGCGGAGAAAGCTGGCATTTGGCTGCTGAGGCCGGAGACGGAAATCTGCCCAGGGCAGTTGAAGTTCACGGGGTACACCTGGTCAAAGCTTGCGCACAGCGCCGTGACCTGTTCCGGCGTCAGCTTCACCACCGCCGCCATGGCGGTGTCCTGCTGCTCTGCCGCTGCCTGCATCAGCTCCCCCCGGCGGCAGACCAGTTGGAAGCCGGTCTGCCGGTCGAACAGCCCCGCCACGGTGGCGGCCACCACCTCACCTAGGGAGAAGCCAGCCACAGCGTCGGGACGAATTCCGGCCTCAAGCAGGATGTCCGCCGCCGCCAGCTCTGTGGCGAACAGGCAGGGCTGGGTGTTTTTGGTCTCCCGCAGCTCCTCTTCACTCCCGTAGAAGCACTGCTGGGAGGTCCCGCTGCGCAGGGTGTCGCACATCTGGAAGACCTCTGCGGCGCAACGGTAGTTCTTGCAAAATTCCTTGCCCATGCCAGGGTATTGGTCCCCCTGGCCGGAGAAAACAAACGCTATCTTACCCATTTTGCTGCTTCCTTGAGGATGGGTTCTGCCCCATCCACGACCTCCTTGATAATTTCTGCGGCGGGCTGCTCCTTCTTCACCAAGGCGGCGATCTGCCCGGAGAGGAAACAGCCTTTTTCTAGGTCGCCTGACTGGACGGCCAGCTGCAAGGCTCCGGTGCCCATGGCTTCTAGTTCCTCATCTGCCACGCC
Source organism: Evtepia sp. (assembly GCF_056797215.1). NCBI lineage: Bacteria > Bacillati > Bacillota > Clostridia > Eubacteriales > Evtepia > Evtepia sp. Next base: position 28,293 of record NZ_JBQILM010000025.1, on the reverse strand, counting down.
GCCGTATTCCGCCTTGGAATAGTTCCGGGCGAAGGGGGTGCGCAGGCTGCGGACAGGATGCCCCAGCCGCTTGCCTGTGACCATGGTGCACAGGTCGTTGGCCTTTAATATCTTTTCCTTATAACTGGGGTGGATGGAGCACTCGGTGGCGCTCAAAAAGCGGGTGCCCATCTGCACACCGCAGGCCCCAAGCATGAGGGCGGCAGCCAGGCCCCGCCCGTCGGCAATGCCCCCGGCGGCGATCACCGGAAGGGGGGTGGCGTCGCAGATCTGGGGCACCAGGACCATGGTGGTCAGTTCCCCCACGTGGCCGCCGCTCTCGCCGCCCTCGGCGATGAGGGCGGTGGCCCCCAGCCGGGTCATCAGCTTGGCCATGGCCACGGAGGCCACCACGGGGATGACCTTGATCCCCGCCGCCAACCATTCTTTGATATACTTGGAGGGGTTCCCCGCACCTGTGGTGACCACCTCAACCTTTTCCTCAATGACCACCTGGGCAACCTCGTCGGCGTAGGGGCTCAGGAGCATGATGTTCACGCCAATGGGTTTTTGGGTGTGGGCCCGGGCGATGCGGATCTGCTCCCGGACATAGTCCTGGGGGGCGTTCCCTGCGGCAATAATGCCAAGGCCGCCGCCATCGGACACGGCAGCGGCCAGGACCCCGTCTGCGATCCAAGCCATCCCGCCTTGGAGGACGGGATAGGTGATGCCCAGCAGGTCGCAAAGTTCGGAGTGGAGCATGGCTTAACCCTGGGTCTTGCTCTGGATGAAAGCATCCAAGTCAGCCACGGTTTCCACCTTCCGGTCCAGCTCGATCTCAATGCCCAGCTTATCTTCCAGGTTCATGAGCAGTTCCACGGTGTCCAAGGAGTCGATGCCCAGTTCGGCAAAGGTGTTTTCGGGCTTTACGGTGGATGCGTCACAGCCAGTTCTCTCGGCGATAATCTCAGCAATTGCTTCTAAGTACATAATCAGTACCTCCATCAATATAAAAAATTTTCATTGTTGCTTGCAAAGATGCTCTTCTATTATAGCGGTGGGCTGTTCCCAATCTATTCCACCAGAGTTCCAGATACGTTCCACTTCTGTGAAAAGTTTATGAATTTGTCAGGGATGGAAGGCCTTGCTTTTTTGACAGACAAAAAAATACCGGCTGCGGGGAGGGCCGCAGCCGGTGGTTTCCTTTGGGGGCTCAGCGGTGCAGATTGCCGGTGGCGGGGCCGTCTAGGAGCTGGCCGTCTTTGGCGAAGCGGGAGCCGTGGCAGGGGCAGTCCCAGGAGTGTTCCTGGGGGTTGTATTTCAGGGCGCAGCCCAGGTGGGGGCAGCGGGGGACGGTGGGGGTGAGCAGGCTGGCGGAGGCTTCTAGGGCGTTGCAGGCCAGCTGGGGGTGGAGCATGGAGCGGGAGGGGGAGAACAGGGCCGCGGAGGGGTTGTCCTTTCCCTGGACCAAATCCGTCAAGAGCCGGGCGGCCACCATGGCGGTGGTCATGCCCCACTTTTGAAAGCCGGTGGCCACGAAGAGTTCCGGGGTGCGCCGGGAATAGGGGCCAATATAGGGGAGGTGGTCCAGGGGCATACAGTCCTGGGCTGCCCAGCGGTAGACCTCCTTGGCCTGGGGGAAGTGCCTCTTTGCAACACTGCTGAGCTGGGCCCAGCCGCCCCCCTTCTTTCCCGTGCGGTGTCCGCCGCCCCCCAGGAGCAGGAGCTTGCCCCAGTGGCGGAAGGAGAGGCCGTCTTGGGCCTCGTCCACATACATCCCTGAAAAGGCCGGGGCCCCTTGAAGGGCCAGGACGTAAGAGCGGTGCTGGTATAGTTTCAAATAATAACTGCCATGCTTGTTCAAAAAGGGGAAATGGGTGGTGACGATGATCTTCTTGGCCCGGACAACGCCCTGGTGGGTGGCGGCTGCGCCGGGACGCAGTTCCAGTACCTTGCTGTGTTCCAGGATACGCAGGCCTTTGGACAGGGCGGACAGGAATTTCAGGGGGTGGAATTGGGCCTGGTGGGGGAAGCGCACCGCCCCAGCCACGGGAAAGGGCAGGGGTAGGTCCTGGGCAAGCTCCGCCGGGAAGCCCAGGGCTCGAAGGGCGTCCACTTCTTTTTCCAGCTTGTCCCGCCGGTCCAGGCTGTAGACGTAGGCGTCCTGGGCCTGGAAGTCGCAGTCCATCTCCTGGCATAGGCTGCGGTACTGTTCCAGGGCGGCCTGGTTGGCTTCCAAGTACAGGCGGGCGGCGTCCAGCCCATAGCTGCGGGTGAGCTTGTGATAGAGCAGCCCGTGCTGGGATGTGAGCTTGGCGGTGGTGTTTTGGGTGACACCACTGCCGATTTCCTCCGCTTCCAGGAGCAGATAGTCCACCCCGGCCTGGTGGAGGAAATAGGCGCACAGGACCCCGGCCATCCCCCCGCCGATGATGAGCACCTCAGTCTCCCTATCCCGGTCTAGGGCAGGGAAACGGGGGAGTTTGGGGGAAGTCTCCAACCATAAAGAATGCATACGATCACCTCTGGGGACAGTATGTGCAGCGGAAGTGGAATTATGAAAGCCCGGTTGTGTAAAAGCTGCTCAGGTGGGCACACTAAAGGGAAAGAAAACAACCGTCCAGGGGAAACAGGGGGAGACAGGATGGAGCCACGGGACAGATATTTCAAAGGTTGGTATTGCAAGCTGCAAACCAGGGACGGCGACGCCCTGGCACTGATCCCCGCTTTGCACATAGACAGCCGGGGCCGCCGCAGTGCGTCCCTTCAGGTGATCTCCCGGGAGCGTTCCTGGTGGCTTGCCTATCCAGGGGCGGCGTTCCAGCAGAAGGGGGCACAATTGCGCCTGGGGGAGAACCTCTTTCAGCCGGAGGGGGTCTGGCTCCAAATTCAAACACGGGACTTGTCCCTCCAGGGCAAGCTGCGCTTCGGCCCTGCCGTGGGCTTGCGCTCCGATATCATGGGCCCTTTCCGCTTCTTGCCCAACATGGAGTGTGTCCACGGGGTCCACAGTATGGGCCATGCAGTGGACGGGACGCTGTGCCTGAATGGCCGCCGCCTGGACTTCGCCGGGGGCCTAGGCTATGTGGAGAGCGACCGGGGCCGCTCCTTCCCGGAACGCTACCTCTGGGCTCAGAGCAGTTGGCAGGGGGCGGGGAGCTTGATGCTGGCGGTAGCCACCATCCCCCTGGCGGGGTACCGCTTCACCGGCTGCATCTGCGCGGTGCTCCACGGTGGACAGGAATACCGCTTGGCCACCTACCGGGGGGTGAAGGTCTTGGCCTGGTGGGACCGGGGGGCGGTGATCCGTCAGGGGCGCTACCGTCTGGCGGTGGAGGTCTTGGAGCGGCAGATGCAGCCCCTGCGGGCTCCTGTGGAGGGAGAGATGGGCCGCACCATCCACGAGAGCCTGTGTGCCCGGCTGCGCTGCCGTTTTTGGGTGGGGGAGCAGCTGCTCTTTGACCGAGTGGACCACTGTGCAGGGTTTGAGTACGCCGGCGGTATGGGAACAAAATAAGCGCAAGCCCCAGGAACCTGAGGCTTGCGCACGTCTCGTATGGAATTGTATGTTCTTATAGATAGAATTTGTGCCCGCCGATGGTGCAGACATATTCCCGGCTCTGGTCTGCCCAGGAGTACATGGTGGTGGTGTTGAAGTACAAGCTCTCGCCGGCCTCCCGCACGCCATCCAGGCAGAGCTTGGCGGCGATGATGCTGTCCTGGTCCGGGTCCCGGTAAATGGTGCCCATGGACACAGGGGAGAACTGGTTGGGGGCGAATACCACTTCTTTCACCGTGTTGGGGAAGGCGTCGTTGGCCACCCGGTTGAGGATGACGGTGCCCACGGCAATGCGCCCGTTCATGGGCTGGTTGCCGGATTCTGAGAAAATCGCCCGGGAGAGCCAGTAGAGGGCTTCCTCTTCATAGGTCTTGGCGCTCACGGGAGGGGCTACCTGCTTCATGACGATGTCCTCTTCCGGGCCTTGTCCCGTCATGGAACAGCCCAGGGCCTGGGCCAGACGGGCGGCGGGGAGCATCACTTGGCCGTCCTGCTCAATGACGTCGTTGGGGGCGTAGAGGTAGTGGTCGTTGACCATAAAGTAGGCTTTGCCCACGGTGGCGGAAAAGCTGAGGGTGGGGGCCGAGGCGGTGAGGCAGCCGTCGGCATAATGTACTTGGACAGAGGGGCAGAATGCTTGCAGGACGGGAATGACAGCGAGGTAGGTCTCCTCGTTTACCATCGTCCTGGTAGCGGCCAGACCAATGGAGGTGCCATTGACTGTAATATCCGGTGAGGCTTGCAGGCCAACCGCTGCCACTTGTAAGGTCACAGGGGAGAGTATATCGGTGTATACCGGGTCGAGCTCGTCCCGCAGGTCGGTGAACAGGTATCCAGCGTTGCTGGAGAGCAGCGTTTGCGTTCCGGAATCATTGCCGTTCTCTGCTGCGAATGCGTGTAAACACAGCACCAGCAGAAGCGCAAGCAGGATGACTGCGCTGGGCAGGCGATTCTTCATAGTTCCACACGTCTCCTGTTTTTCAAAGTTTTACAGAGATAATGTTACCACATTGTAACCCATTTGTAAGAAGAAATCAAGATGATTTTGAAAAAAAGAAGAACAGATTGTGGACAAATTGTGACGGGATTTCAGCCCGAGATACAAAATGTGCGAAAAAATAAGTGGTTCACCGCCATATTTGCTCACAAGAAGTCTGGAACGGGGGAAAACTGGCGAAAAAAATAGTTACAAAAATAGAAGGGGGAAAGGTGGGGGTTCCCCCAAATGGCTGCTGTTAGGGGGTGAGTTTCTTCTGGGCCTTGGCGAGGAATCGTTCGTTTTGGATGATAGCCCTTTCGTGGACGCCCTCGCCCACGGTGCCCTGGGCATCCCGGGCGGTGACCTGGAAGACCAGCCGGCGGTTGTCTACCGCCACCAGCTCAGCCCGGCAGGTGACGGACATGCCCAGAGGGGTGGGGCTCAGGTGCTTGACGTTCATCAGTGTCCCCACTGTCCCGCTGTCTGCCTCTAAGGCGGGGGCTACGGCCATCCAAGCGGCCTGCTCCATCCGGGCGATCATGATGGGGGTGGCCAATACTTCTAAGGTGCCGCTGCCTACGGCTTTGGCGCTGAGCTCCGGGGTGACGGAAAAGGTAATCTCGTGGGATAGTCCAGCTTGCAGCATACAATAGCTCCTCCTAATATTCACATTAAAAATAAGTTTGATGGGAAAACCGGGTAAAGCCCTGGGTTTTTCCCCGCTGATTGTAGCAGAAGTCAGAGAAAAAGGGAAGGGGTGGGCAGATATGTCAAGATAAAAACGGATACAATGGGCGCGGAGAAGTGAAAAACCACAAAAGATGGACGTTTTTTTCGTTATCCTTGTACATCTTAATCGTGTTGACTTGTCAATTCAGATACGTTAAAATGGACATGTAAAGTTGTGCGCGGCACAGACTATTGTACCAAGAAAGAAAAGACAGGAGGACACCATCTTATGTATGAGCATTACGAAAACTATGAGCGGTTTATCCCCGATGCCATGCTCAAAAAGCACAAGAAGCATGAGGAGTACCTGAACAATGCCACCGGCGACATGACCCATGAGGAAATCTACAAAAGCAGACTGGGTACTGTCGATGATGCCATCAACCTTATTGAGAGCGGCGACTGCATCGTGTGGTCCATTCACGCTTGCGAGCCCCGCCTGTTCCTGCGGAACCTGCACCGGATCGCTGACCGCATCGACCCCGAGCATCCCGTGGAGCTGTGGTCCTGCGTGGATCGCTGGGGCCCCGAGTATGAGATCCACAGCAACCCGGACTACAAGGACAAGTTCCATCATCAGACCTTCTTCTATGACGGCAACTTCCGCAAGATCCATCCCTCTGGCATGAGCACTTACTTCCCTGTCCACCTGCACAACTATGGCCAGGAGCTGCACCGTGCCCTGCGCCCCAACGTGGTTGTCGTTGGCGTGTCCCCCATGGATGAGCACGGCTACTGCTGCATCTCCTGCGACCTGCAGTGGGAAATGGAGTCCTTCTACTCCGCCGACAAGATCATCTTCGAGGTCAACCCCAAGATCCCCCACCTGTCCGGTGACTGCGCCGTGCCCGTGGCTATGGCCGACGTGATCATTGAGTCCGACCTGTCCCTGTACGAGCTGCAGGATCCCCCCATCGGTGAGGCTGAGAAGACCATCGCACAGTATGCCGCTTCCATGATCCACGACGGCGACTGCATCCAGCTGGGCTTCGGCGGCATCCCCAACGCCATCGGCTTTGAGCTGATGAACCGCCACGACCTGGGCATCCACACCGAGCAGATCGGCGCTTCCATGGCCCGTATGATCAAGAACGGTGTCGTCACCAACCGCTATAAGAACCTGGACAAGGGTTGGTCCGTGGGCGCTTTCATCATCGCCGACAACTTCACCTATGAGTATCTGAACAACCATCCCCGTGTCATGATGCGCCGCGGCCGTTACACCAACGACCCCGACATCATCCGCCAGCAGGACAACATGGTTTCCGTGAATGCTGCCCTGCAGATCGACCTGACCGGCCAGGTGGCTGCTGAGGCCATTGCCCACATCCAGTGGTCCGGCACCGGCGGCGCTACCGACTATGCTTACGGTGCATATCACTCCCGCGGCGGCCGTGCCATGCTGTGCCAGATCTCCACTGCCAAGAAGGGCACCGTCTCCCGTATCGCCCCCATCCTGGATCCCGGCTCCATCGTGTCCGTGTCCCGTAACCTCACCGACATGGTCATCACCGAGTATGGTATCGCTAAGCTGCGTCAGCGTACCGTGAAGCAGCGCGTGGAGAACCTCATCTCTGTCGCTCACCCCGATTTCCGCGCCGAGCTGCGTAAGGAAGCCAACAAGTATATGTACTTCTAATCATCCTTTTCAGAGATGTAAAAAACGGCGTGGCTTCGACCACGCCGTTTCTTACAAAAAATGGTTCCTTGGTTATTATCACTAAAACAACTGCTTGGCGATAATAAGTAAAAATAGAACGAAGAAATCCGCTGTGCGAGGATGCACAGCGGATTTCTGATTTCTCAAGGTTTCTCAGAGGGTCTTGCGCATGAGCCGCCTTGGCAATCATCCCTCTACCTCAATGCGAAACACATTGATCACATCGCTGTCCGGGCAGCAGAACTTGACAGTCCCATCGGAGGCGGTGGGGGGCGTACCGCCGTAGCGGAGGATATCAATGTAGGGAAAGGCCACGTGCATGGCCATAGGGCAGAGCTTGTCCCGGCCGCCGTCGAAGGAAAAGACATCTCCAACTTGGTGACCATGGTGGCAGCTATGGTCTCCTTTTTGTTCTACCAGGGTGAGTTTGATTTTTGGTTTCATTCTTGTCATCTCCTGTTCCAATCCGCAAAGTGATTGTTTCTTGCTTCCAGTATAACACAAGCTGGGGCGGGAGAGGGGTGCAGCTGCAACAGGCGGGGGAACTCCCACAAAAATTTTTTCTCCTTGGCCTTGGCACATATTTGGGGGACAGCCTCTCATAGAATGGGGCAGAGGTGATACCATGGAGGATTTGCTGCGTACCCTGCCCCGTTTCCTGCGGGAGGCGGTGGCCCAACTGCCCAAAGGGCGGCGGATCGAGGAGCTACGCCTACGGGAGGGGTTTCCCATCTCCGTCGTGGAAGCGGGGGAGGAATACACCCATCCCCCCTGGCGGGACAGGCTGCTGACCGAGGAGGACTTGCGCCGGGTGTTGGAGATGGCGGGACAGGGCTCTGTCCATACCATCTTAGACCAACTCCGCAGCGGCTATGTCACCGCCGCCGGGGGCCTGCGCATTGGGATTTGTGGGGAGGGGGCCATGAAGGATGGCGCACTGCTGTCCTTCCGCCATATTACCTCCCTGGCTCTGCGGCTGCCCCACGCTATGCCGGGGGTGTCGGTGCCGTTATTGCCCAAGCTGCTGGAAGAGGGACGGCTATGCAGTACCCTCCTGCTCTCCCCACCGGGGCTTGGAAAGACCACCTTGCTCCGGGACCTCATAGGACGGGTTTCCAGCGGGGAGGGGGTGCCTCCCCAGCGGGTGGGAGTGGCGGACGAGCGGGGAGAGCTGGGGGCGGGCGCTCTGCGGCGCGGCCTGGGCCCCCGTACCGACGTGTTGGAAAACTGCCCCAAGGCTATGGGGACTATGATGCTCCTGCGGGGGATGGCACCTCAGGTGCTGGCGGTGGATGAGATCACCGCCCCGGAGGATGTCAGGGCCATCCAGGAGGCCGCCGGCTGTGGGGTGACCTTGCTGGCTACCGCCCACGGGGGGAGTTTTCAGGAGTTGCGTTTGCGCCCCCTCTACCGGGACTTGCTGGACCAAGGCGTGTTCCGCCGCTTCGTGTTTATCTCCCAGGAGGGGGGACGGCGTCGCTACCAGGTGACCGACGGGAGGGAGACGCTATGACGGCGGCTCTGGGAAAACTGCTCCTTTTTCTGGGCTGCACAGCCCTGGGCCTGGGGCGTGGCTTCGGGTTGAAACGGCGCACTGCCTGCCTTTTTGAGCTGCGTCGGGCCTTGGAGGCCTTGGGGCGGGAGCTATCCTTCTCCCTGCGTCCCTTGGGAGGCCTTCTGGACCAGGCCCAGCGGGAGAGCCGGGGGGAGGCCTCCCAGCTATTTGCCGCCTGCCGGGAGGCGTTTGCTCACAGCGGCGGGGAGAGCTGGGCGGAGAGCTGGCGCACTGGGTTGGAAACGGTGGTCCTCCCCCTAAAAGAGGAGGACCGGCGCATCCTGTCGGAGGCGGGGCAGATTTTGGGCCGCTACGATGGGGAGGACCAGCGCAGGGCCCTGGCGGGGCTTCTGGTCCGCTTGGAGGACCAGGCCCAGGAGGCCCGGGACGAGGAGAAGCGACTGTTCCGGGTCTACACTGCCCTGGGGGTGACGGCGGGGCTGTTTTGCGTCATCCTCCTGTGAGAAAGGCATATCCGGCGGCGGGGGCGCATAGAGTGAGGGGAACGGAAGACAGGGGACGAGCGTTCCCCAAAGGAAAGGAAGGGTCACGGGAATGGACATAGATCTGATCTTCAAAATAGCGGCGGTGGGCATCCTGGTGTCGGTGCTGAACCAAGTGCTCACCCGCTCCGGCCGGGAGGAACAGGCCACCATGACCACCCTAGCCGGTTTGATTGTGGTGCTGATGATGGTGGTGCAGAAGATCAGTGATCTCTTCGACCTGGTCAAGACCCTATTTGGATTGTGATGAAGTATGGATATGATCGCATTCGCTGCGGCGGGGGTGGCGGCGGCCTTGTGTGGGGTGGTGGTGCGGCAGAAGTCGCCAGAGATTGCTGCCGTTTTGGCCCTGGCGGCCTGCGTGCTCTTGCTTTGGAACACCCTGCCGCTGTTGGAGACAATATGGGATGTGGTCCAGGAGCTGGCCCAGCTGGCAGATATCTCCCCCACGGTCCTGCGCCCCCTGCTGCAAACGGTGGGGCTGGCGGTGGTGACCCGTCTGGCGGGGAGCCTGTGCCGGGACGCAGGAGAGGGGAGCATTGCGGCTTTCTTAGAGGTAGCCGGCAGCGCCGCGGCGGTGCTGGTGGCCCTGCCCCTGTTGAAAATGGTCCTGCAACTCATCCTCCAACTGCTGTAGGACGGGCCCTGGTTCTGCTCCTGCTGGCGCTGCTGCTCCTGGCCCCCATGGGACGGGCCCTGGATGAGGCGGCACTATCCCAGCAGCAGGCGGAGTCCTACGGTATGGACGAGCTGGAACGGGTGGGGGAGGACTTCACCGGTCAGGTGGAGATTGGCCAGGACTTGGATGTCCAGGGCATTTTGAAAACCATCGGCCAGCGGGGGCTGGATGCCCTGGGCGAGGTGGGCAAGAGCACTGTGCGAAGCTGTGTGCTGCTGCTGGTGGTCACCCTCCTGTGCGGCCTGGCAGAGGGCATGGCCACAGGCAGCGGTGGGGACCCCATGAGGCTCACCACCCTGGTGGCGATCCTCTCCATCACCACCATTGCCGTGGGGGATGTCCACTCCCTGCTGACCATGGGGGAGGAGGCCATCAGCAGCATGGAGGGCCTGGGGGACGTGCTGTTCCCGGCGGTGTCCATGGCCACGGCGGCCAGCGGGACCCCGGCGGCGGCTGGGGTGAAGTACGGCATTACCATCCTCTTCTCCGACTTCCTCATCCGGCTGATCCGGCGGCTGTTGATCCCCCTGTGTTACGCCTATGTGGCGGCAGGGGTGGCCTGGGCAGCCCTGGGCAACGAGGGCTTGAAGCGGGTGGGGGGCCTGTTGAAATGGCTGATCACCGTGATCCTCTCAGCGGTGCTGCTGGTGTTCATCGGCTATCTGAACCTCTCCGGGGTGATCTCCGGGGGGGCGGACGCGGCTACGGTGAAGGCGGCCAAGTTTACCATCTCCAACATGGTCCCCGTGGTGGGCGGGGTGATCTCCGACACGGCGGAAACCCTGCTGGCGGGGGCCTCTATCCTGCGCAACGCGGCGGGGGTGTTTGGGATGCTGGCGGTGTTGGGGATCTGCATGGCTCCCTTTTTGAACCTGGGTCTGCACTACTTACTTTATAAGTGTACCGCTGCCCTGGCGGCCACCGCCTCCGGGGACGGACGGGTGACGGGGCTCATCGACCAGCTCAGCACAGCCTTCGGCCTGATCTTGGCCATGACAGGCTCCTGTGCCGTGCTGCTCATTGTGGCGATGATCTCCGCCGTGTCCACGGTGGCGGGATAGGAGGGATACATCCATGACCATCATACGGACCTGGCTGCTCAGCGTCACGGTCTCCGCCATGGTCATTGCTGTGGCGGAAGCCCTGATGCCAGAGGGCAGCGTGAAAAAGGTGGGGCGGCTCACCGGGGGCCTGATCCTCATCCTGGGTCTGGTCCAGCCCCTGGTGCGGCTGGACTATGACGACCTCTATGACCTGGTGAACAGCCTGCCAGCGGGGAGCATCCGCCAGGAGGCCTTGGTGGAGGAGAGCAGTCAGGCCCTGAAAACGGGCATAGAACAGGAGCTTGCCTCATATATTGTGGACAAAGCGGCCCAGCTGGGGGCCACCTGCGGGGCCGCTGTGAAGTGCCGCCTGGGGGAGGACGGCATCCCGGTGCCAGAACGGGTGACGGTATCCGGGGCCCTCACAGGGGCCCAGAAGGAAGCACTGTCAGCCTATCTGGAAAAGGAGCTGGGCCTGCCACGGGAAGCGCAGCTTTACAGCAATGAGGGATCGCCATGAACGGGAGAGAACGTCTGAGCCAATGGGCCAAAGTCAAAGCATCCATGGGAAGGTACCGGCTGGTGTGGCTGGTGATCCTGGCGGGGGTGTTCCTCCTGCTCCTTCCCACTGGGGGAGAGGGGGGAGAGCGGCAGGAAAGCCAAGAGGAGAGCTGGGCCTTCGACCTGGCGGCCACGGAGGCGCGCCTGTCCCAGGTCCTGTCCCGGATCGAAGGCGCGGGGGAGGTGAGCGTGATGCTTACCGTCCAAAACGGCCCCCAGAAGCGCCTGGCCGAGGACAAGGACGCGGGGGAGGACAGCACCCGCACCGAAACGGTGGTGCTCTCCAAGGGCAGCAGCCAGCAGGAGACCGTCACCGTCCAGGAGATGTTCCCCAAGTTCCAGGGCGCAGTTCTGGTCTGCCCTGGGGGGAACGACCCGGAGGTCCGCCTGAAGCTCACCGAAGCCACGGCGGCGCTCACCGGTCTGGGGAGCGATAAGATCTCGATCAGTAAAGGAAAGTGAGGAATTTTCTATGAAACTCTGGAAACGTAATGCCATCGCGGCAGCCATCGTCCTGTTCGTCTGCGGCGCCGTCTACCTGAATTGGAGCTATGCCCAGGACACCCAGGCAGGGAAGAATTTAGGGGAGGCCACCTTGGTGGGCAGCGATTCCCTTCTGGGCACCCAGGATGGCCAGGCGACCAAGGATAACGCTGGCGGGGAGGATGCCGCCACCCAGGACGGTTCCACGCCCTCCGGTACTTACTTCTCCACCGCCCGCCTCAACCGCCAGCAGGCCCGGGACAATGCCCTCTCCCTGCTCCAAGAGGCGGCCGGGGATGAGAAAGCGGACCAGTCCTCCATCGACGAGGCCAACGCTGCCATCCAGACCATGGCGGGCTATACCGTCACCGAGGCCCAGATTGAAAACCTCATCACCGCCAAGGGCTATGCCGACTGCGTGGCCTTCCTGGGGGAGGACAGCATCAGCGTGGTGGTCTCCGCCCTGGCCAACGGTATGACCGATGCCGACGCTGCCCGCATCGGGGAGATCGTCATGGAACAGACCGGCCTGAAAGCCGACCAGATCAAGATCATCGAGGCGGAGTAAGCCCAGCTGAAACAAACAATACAGCCCCTCCTTACAGAAGAAATGTGTAAGGAGGGGCTGTGCCCAATATTGGCACCCTGTGCCACGGCGGTGTTTCCCCTTCCATTTTTCGCCACCGTGGGGTATAATCAAAGAAAATTCCAGGGAGGCGAAGAACATGGGAAAGAAGGGAAGGGGGCTGCTGCTCCTGGGGAGTGGATTCCTTCTAGGGGCTGTGTGGGTCAGAGGACGGGGCCGCGCCCCCGATGGCCGCCCCTCCACGGCGGAGCGCTTGGGGGAATTGCGCATCCAGCGGGAGAAGGAGCGGCTGCGTCGGGCCTATGAGCATCAGGATAGGGTGCGCCGGGATTTCACCGCCAACGTGTCCCATGAGCTGAAAACACCCCTGACCTCCATCTCCGGCTATGCGGAGATCATCCGGGAGGGGTTGGTCAAGAGCGAGGACGTGGGCCCCTTTGCCGGGAAGATCTATGAGGAGGCCCAGCGGCTTATCACCCTGGTGGAGGATATTTTGAACCTCTCCCGCCTGGACGAGGGGGCCCCGCCCCGGGAGGAGATGGTGCGGGTGGACCTGTACCGCCTGTGCGAGGAGGCCATTGCCGCCCTGTCTGAGCCCGCCCGCCAGCGGGGGATTCACATGACCCTCTCCGGCCAGAGCCAGTTCGTGGAGGGCTCGGAGAAGATTTTGCGGGAAATCGTCTATAACCTCTGTGACAACGCGGTGAAGTATAATAAGGACCAGGGCAAGGTGGAGGTCACCGTGACCCAGGAGGGGAAGCGGGTAGCCCTCTACGTGGAGGACACCGGCATCGGCATTGCCCCGGAGGAGACCGAGCGGGTATTTGAACGCTTCTACCGGGTGGATAAGAGCCACTCCAAGGAGATCGGCGGCACGGGCCTGGGGCTGTCTATTGTCAAGCATGCCGCCGCCTGCCACAATGCCAAGGTGCTCCTGGACAGCCAGCTGGGCAAGGGGACCTGTGTAGGGGTCTTTTTCCATCCGGCCAGGGAGGTGCGGCCATGAAGCTGCCGCTGGCGCCCCAGGCGGAAACGGCCCTGGGCATCCTCCAAGGGGCGGGCTATGAGGCCTGGATTGTGGGGGGCTGTGTTCGGGACCTCCTTCTGGGCCGTACCCCCGAGGACTTCGACCTGTGTACCGCCGCCCGGCCGGAGGAGGTCAAGGACGTGTTTGCGGGCCATCGAATCGTGGAAACGGGCCTCCGGCATGGCACCGTGACGGTGCTGGTGGAGGGGATGCCCTTGGAGATCACCACCTACCGGGTGGAAAGCGGCTCCGCCGACGCCCGCCACCCGGACCAGCTCCGCTTTACCCACAGCTTGCGGGAGGACGCGGCCCGGCGGGACTTCACCGTCAACGCCATGGCCTATGCCCCTGGGCGGGGCTTGCAGGACTTTTACGGCGGCCAGGGGGACCTAAAAAAGGGGCTCCTGCGCTGCGTGGGGGAGCCAGACCGGCGCTTTCAAGAGGATGCCCTGCGCATCCTCCGGGCCCTGCGCTTCTCTGCCACCTTGGGCTTTGCCATAGAGGGGGAGACCCTGGCGGCGGCCCGGCGGCAAAAGGGGTTGCTTGTGGGGCTGTCCGCCGAGCGGGTGGCGGGAGAGCTGGGAAAACTGCTGGTGGGACAGGGAGCCAAAGGGGTCCTGCTGGACTACCCGGACCTGCTGGGGGTGGTGCTGCCGGAGCTGTTGCCCATGGTGGGCTTGGACCAGCGAAACGTCCACCACTGCTATGACCTGCTCACCCACACCGCTGTGGCGGTGGACCATACCCCGCCCCAGCTTGCCCTGCGCCTGGCGGCGCTGTTCCACGACTGTGGGAAACCTGCCTGCTTTTCCCTGGGGGAGGATGGCCAGGGGCATTTTTACGGCCACGCCCGGGAGAGCGCTGCCCTGGCAGAGACGGCCCTAAGGCGGCTGCGCTGCCCCAACAAGCTCCGGGAACGGGTGGTGAAGCTGATCCGTTACCACGACAGCCCGGTGGAGGAGAAGCTTTTGCGCCGCTGGCTGAACCGGCTGGGGGAGGAGGACTTTTTCGCCCTCCTGGCCCTTCAACGGGCGGACAGCTTGGCTCTGGCTCCGGCCTACCGGGGCAGGGTGGAGGCATTGGACGGGATAGAGGCCCAGGCCCGGAAGCTGCTCCAAGAGGCCCCCTGCCTGACGCTGCGGGACTTGGCGGTGAACGGCCGGGATCTGATGGCCTTAGGGCTGGAAGGAAGGGCCATTGGCGCGGCGCTGGACCGGCTCTTGACGGCAGTGCTGGTGGGGAGCTTGGCCAATGAGCGGGCGGCGCTCTTGCAAAATTTGACAGATTTCGATGCAAAGAATCCAGACAAAAAAGAGAAAAAATGAAGGAAAAGGGCGCAAAAACTAGAGAAAAGAGCGTTCGTCTGATAATTTTGCTAAAAAATCAAATTTTCCCTTTATTTTTTCTATACAGTGTGATATACTGTAGCCACTCAAAACGTTCGCTTTGTTTGCAAAACAACCAAAAGCGGATCGGGAGTGTTGGCTCAAGCAAGTATTGGAAGGGAGAGATGCAGTGACCCCAAACGGTAGAGAGAAAAGTACATTGCGTGAAAAACGCAACCCGGTTTTCAGTGTATCGTCCGTGAAGGAAGACATGGAAGGGTGCGCTGGAAAGGAAAGAAGATTCCAGCTGGTTGGGAAGTGAGCCGTCCACCAGTTTGGAAGCCGCGTGATATGCTTGTGGTCTCTGACGAGCATATAGCTTTAAGAAACGAGGTATTTTTTTATGAGTAATCAGGGAGAGAAAAAAGGCGTAAGCGCTATTGACTTTTTCTGCATTGGCTTTGGCGCTATCGTTGGTGTCGGCTGGGCCGTGTCTATCAACGGCTGGATGACCAACTGCGGCGGCCCCGTGCCCGCCGGTATCGGTTACCTGCTGTGCCTGATCATGATGGTCCCCGTGGCACTGTGCTACTGCGAATTGGTTCCTATGATGCCTGTCGCCGGCGGCGGTATGGCATTCGCCTTTAAGGCGTTTAACGAGAAAGTCGCCCTTATCTCCGGCTGGGCCGCATTTGGCGCTTTCGTGTTCATCATCCCCTGGGAAGCCATCCAGATCACCGACGTGCTGGGCTATCTGATCCCCAGCCTGAAGGAAGGCAACCCCCTGTACGTTGTGTTGGGCTCTGATGTCTATCTGTCCACCATCATCATCGGCGTGGTTTGCTCCATTGTAATCTTCGCCATCAACATGAGAGGCCTGGCCTCCGCTGCGCTGCTGCAGAAGGTGCTGTGCATCTTCCTCATCGGCTGCGCCATCGTGGGCGCCGTTGCAGCCCTCGTCGGCGGCAATCCCGACAACCTCAAGCCCATCTATGATGTTTCCGATCCCACCATCTATGGCACTGCGGATGGCCTGAAGTCCGTCTCCCATAAGTCCATGTTTGGCGGTTGCTTCGCCATCGTGTCCCAGGCTGCGTTCTTCCTGGCTGGTTTTGAGACCATTCCCCAGGGCGTTGAGGACGCTGGCGGTGACCTGAAGGGCGTTGGTAAGACCGTTGTTATCTCCGTGTCCATGGCTTGTATCTTCTATGCCGTGCTGCTGTTCTGCTTCGGCTATGGCTATAAGTGGCAGGAGTTTGCACATCTGGCTCGCCCCGCTGCCGCTTCCATGTTCCCCCTGCTGTTCCCCGGCACTGCGGGCACTGTTCTGTACTGGGTTCTGACCATCGGCGCTATTGCCGGTCTGTTCACCACCTGGAACGGCTTCTTCACCGCTTCCGCCAACCTGCTCATGGCGATGGCCCGTGGCCGTCTGATCCCCAAGCTGTTCGCCAAGCAGAATGCCAACGGTGTTGCTGTCAACGGCCAGATCGTCTGCCTGGTTCTGTCCCTGGCTGGTCCCTTCGTGGGCGCCAACATGATCGACCCGCTGACCACCTTCTCTGCCGCAGCTTTCATGCTGTCCTGGACCCTCACTGCTTGGTCCCTGGTGCTGCTGCGGAAGAACCATCCCGAGATGGAGCGCCCCTACAAGATCCCCGGCGGCATGGCCATGGGCCTGTTCGCTGCCATCTTGATGACGGTCATCCTGGTGTGCGCATTCATCCCCGTCAGCCCCTTCTATGTAGGCGACATGGCTGTGAAGATGTTCATCATCTGGATGGTCATCGGCATCGTGTTCTTCCTGGTCTCTGGTGGCCAGCGCAAGGGCTTGTCTGAGGCTGAGCTGGAAACAGGCGTGTTCGGTGAGCACAAGGCTTAATTGTAGCGCTCGTTTGAACTGCACCATCATTCATTCTCACGCATAAAAGGAGTTTACCATGCAAGAAGAAAGCGATATCCTGTTAGAAGTTGCGACCTCAGATGTTATCATAGTTGAGCTGTTGATTTACTGCGCTGCCAGTATTGCCATCCTCATGCTTATGAGCGCCTATGCCAAGAAAAAACTTGGCGGCGAACGGATGCTTGGTTACCAGGCCCTGACGGGGATCCGCACCATTTCAGTGATGATTTGCTGCGGCTTTACCTTTATCGTCGGTATGTTGTGCTTGACACAGGACTTCTCCTGCACCCGCGGCACGTTGACGTATTTTGGTTTGCCCTACCTTCTTGCGTTGATATTCTATATGTTCCAAATGTTTGGCAGGATTAAGGCCGAAAAAGGCCGGCACCTGTAAGCATCGTGAGAGTCAACCGCCGGACGCAAACGCGTCCGGCGGTTTTTATGCGGTATATAAAAAAGTGAAGCCCTTTTTGACGCAATAAGAATTGGCGGGTACCCGAAGGTACCCGCCAATTCCTTGTGTATCATTAGGAAGAGAGAGAAAAGAAAAGAGAGGATTTTTTATGATTGGCTTTTGACTACGCTATTAGGATACCATAGCGCCCCAAAGGAGAAGTGGATAATTTACTAACTTTGGGTGAACAAATTGTGAACGTTATTGCAGTTCAATGAACTCCTCTGCGGCATAGCCCACCTGGTCCCCAAATCGAATCAAATACCAGCCGTTGTATTCGTTGAGAACGACCACTTCAGCGCCGTCGTAGAGCTGGGCCACGATGTTGGTTCCAGTGCCCGGCTGGGCGTAAACGTTCAAGGAACCCCCTTCCAGTTGCACCACCCCTGGTACAGGGTTGGTGGAGGTGAAGAAGGGGATGGAGAAGAACTCCGTGAGAGCCAGGACGATGGTGCGGGCCATCTGGTCGATGTGGTTGATGATCCAATCCGCGTCCGCCTCGTTGTCATGAAAGCCCAGTTCCAGAAGCACCGAGGGGGCCCGGGTTAGGCGGACCTCTCCCAAGGTGGTGGTGCCCTGGGTGCGCACCAGATTGGGCAGGGGGTAAATGACCTTTAAGCCCTCCTCCAAAAATTCCGCCGCAGCCATGCCCCGGTTGCTGCCGGGAAAGTAAAAGATGATAATACCCCGGTTTTGCCCCGCCTGCTCCGCCCCAGAGGCGTTGCTGTGGAGGGCTAGGTGCAGGTCATAGTTGCCCTGGTTGGAGGCCTTGATGGAGGACCCTGCGGTCATGTCCGGGGTGTTCCGGCTAAAAAGGATGCCCGAGGCGGTGAGGTAGGGCTCCATGGCATCCGCCAGACGGTTCATCCACAGCTCTTCGGTGCCCACGTTGACGTAGGCATTATATTCCTGTGTAGAGGGAGATAAGTAAATTCTAGGCATGATGATCACACTCCTTTTCCTACAGTCTATGCACTGCCCTTCTCTCTTGCGCTTGCCCCTGCCCTGTGATAAGATAAGGATACAAGATGAGCGGCAGGGGTGGCCTGCCAGAGAGGACCGAGACCATGGAACTATGTGACTGGAGGGAGATCAAGGCGCTGCTGGACCGCCACGGCTTCCGTTTTTCCAAAAGTATGGGCCAGAATTTTTTGATTGCCCCCTGGGTGCCCCAGGAGACAGCGGCAGAGAGCGGCGCGGCCCCAGGAGTGGGGGTGTTGGAGATCGGCCCCGGTATCGGCCCCCTTACCCAGCAGTTGGCCCGGCGGGGGGAGAAGGTGGTGGCGGTGGAACTGGACCGCAGCCTCCTGCCGGTGTTGGAGGAGACCTTGGCGGGGTTGGGCAATGTGACCGTGGTGCCAGGGGACATTTTGAAGTTGGACCTGCATGCCCTCTGCCAGGAGCACTTTCCCAATATGCCGGTGGTGGTTTGCGCCAACCTGCCCTATAATATCACCACCCCCGTGCTCACCGCTCTATTGGAGAGCCGCTGCTTCCAGGCGGTAACGGTGATGATTCAACGGGAGGTGGCCCAGCGGATTTGTGCCCAGCCGGGGACAGCGGAGTTTGGGGCCTTTACCCTCCTGTGCCAGTTTTACGCGGAGAGCACGCTGCTCTACGATGTGCCCCCGGATTGCTTCTATCCTGCCCCTAAAGTGACCTCCTCGGTGATCCGTATGGAGGTGCGCCCCGCACCGCCGGTGGAAGTGGCAAATCCAGCCCTGTTTTTCCGGGTAGTCCGGGCCGCTTTCAGCCAGCGGCGCAAGACCCTTCTCAACGCCCTCTATGCCAATTTCGGCCAGCAGTTGGAAAAGGAAGCCCTGCGCGAGGCGCTCCTCGCCTGCGATTTGACGGAAAACATTCGTGGGGAACGCCTGAGCTTTGAGGGTTTCGCGGAATTATCCGGAAAAATCGACCAAATCCTTGAATCGGGACAGAAGCCGCTTGCATAAAAAGTTGCATGGGCTTATAATGGGAGAAAGACTTCGGAACTGCTCGAAGGAGGGCGTTTGAATGGAACTGACAAAGAATCGGACTGTGCTGGATTGGATCGACGCACAAGTGCAGCTTACCAAGCCCAGCCAGGTGGTTTGGATCGACGGCAGCGAGGCCCAGTTGGAGGCCCTGCGCCAAGAGGCCTGCGCCAGCGGCGAGCTTTACAAGCTCAACGAGGAGAAGCTCCCCGGCTGCTACCTCCACCGCTCCGACCCCACCGACGTGGCCCGGGTGGAGAGCCGCACCTTTATCTGCTGTGAGCGGCAGGAGGACGCCGGCCCCACCAACAACTGGATGGCCCCGGCGGAGATGTACGCCAAGCTGGAAAAGCTGTACGATGGCGCCATGAAGGGCCGGACCATGTATGTGATCCCCTACTGCATGGGTGTGGTGGGGTCTCCCTTTGCCAAGTATGGCATCGAGCTCACCGACTCTATTTATGTAGTGCTGAACATGGCCATCATGACCCGGGTGGGGGAGCAGGTTATGGGGCACCTGGATGAACAGTTCATCAAGGGCCTCCACTCCAAGGGGACCCTGGACCCGGAGGAGCGGTACATCGTGCAGTTCCCGGAGGACAACGCCATTATGTCCATCAACTCCGGCTATGGCGGCAACGTGCTCCAAGGGAAAAAATGCTTTGCCCTGCGCATCGCCTCCAACCTGGGCCGGCAAGAGGGTTGGCTGGCAGAGCACATGCTCATCCTGGGGGTGGAGAATCCCCAGGGAGAGGTGCGTTACATCACCGGTGCGTTCCCCTCTGCCTGCGGCAAGACTAACCTGGCTATGCTGATTCCCCCGGAGGGCTATCGCAAGAACGGTTGGAAATGCTGGTGCGTGGGAGACGACATCGCCTGGCTGCGCCCCGGTCCTGACGGCCGCCTGTGGGCGGTGAACCCGGAGAAGGGCTTCTTCGGCGTGGCTCCGGGCACCAACGCCCAGTCCAACCCCAACGCCTTGGCCACCACCCAGAGGGGGACCATCTTCACCAACGTAGCCCTGAACCGGGACGACGACACCGTGTGGTGGGAGAAGCTGGACAAGAATCCTCCCCACAATGCCTTGGACTGGATGGGCAACCCTTGGAGTCCAGAGACCGCCCAGGGTCCCGCTGCCCACCCCAACTCCCGCTTCACTGCCCCGGCAGAGAACTGCCCCTGTATTTCCCGGGAATTCAACAACCCCCAGGGAGTGCCCATCTCTGCCATGATCTTTGGCGGCCGCCGGGCCAAGACGGTGCCTCTGGTGTACCAGTCCCGGAGCTGGCAGCACGGGGTGTTTATGGGCTCCATCATGGGCTCGGAAAAGACCGCCGCGGCGGAGGGCACTGTGGGTGAGACCCGCCGGGACCCCATGGCCATGCTGCCCTTCTGCGGCTACCATATGGCCGACTATTGGCAGCACTGGCTGGACATGGAAAAGACCGTGCCCAACCCGCCAAAGATTTTCAACGTGAACTGGTTCCAGACCGACGACCAGGGCAACTTCATCTGGCCCGGCTTTGGGGAAAACCTGCGGGTATTGGAGTGGATTTTGAAGCGCTGCTTTGACGAAGTGGATGCCCAGGAGACCGAGATTGGCTATCTGCCCAAGCCCGAGGATGTGAACCTAGAGGGCGTGGACGTAGACCGGGAGACCTTGCAAAAGCTGCTCACCGTGGACCGGGTACGTTGGCAGGAGGAAGCTGCCGGCATTCACAATTTCTACGAACAGTTTGGTGGTAAGCTGCCCCAGGCCCTGATCCAGGAGCTGGAAGGGCTGGAAGCGCGGCTGAAGGGCTGATGCGCATTTTGGGCATTGACCCCGGCTACGCCATTGTGGGCTTTGGCATCCTGGACGCGGTCCAGGGGCAGGCCCGTCTGCTGCGCTGCGGGGCCATCAACACCCCGGCGGGGGTCCCCATGCCCCAGCGATTGGTTCAGATTCAGGAAGATATGGAGACTTTAATCCGGGAGTTCTCCCCAGATGTCATGGCCATAGAAGAACTATTTTTTAATACCAATGTCACCACCGGCATCGGCGTGGCCCAGGCCCGTGGTGTGATCCTGGCCGCCGCCGCCCGGCTGGGGGTGGGGATCTATGAATACACCCCCTCCCAGGTGAAGCAGGCGGTGGTGGGCTACGGCAAGGCGGAAAAACGGCAGGTGATGGACATGACCAAGCGTCTGCTCCATCTCCCTGCCGTCCCCAAGCCCGACGACGCGGCGGACGCGGTGGCCATTGCCCTGTGCCATGCCCGTTCAAATACCTCCCGCTTGGCGGGACTACACTAGAGGAGAAGGAGGCCGGCTCACCTGTGTTTTACTACCTGAAAGGGACCGTGGGGCATTTGGCACCCAACCTGGCAGTTTTGGACTGCGGCGGGGTGGGCTTTGCCTGTCATACCACCAGCTATACCCTCTCCTACCTGAAGGTGGGGGAGGAGGCCAAGCTCTATACCTACCTAAATGTCCGGGAGGACGCCATGGAGCTGTTCGGCTTTGCCACGGACAATGAGCGAAGCTGCTTTCAAATGCTCATCGGCATCTCTGGGGTAGGCCCCAAGGCGGCCCTGTCCATCCTCTCGTCCACCACGCCGGAGGGCCTAGCCACCGCCATCATCACCGGCAACGAGAAGGCCCTCACCGTGGCCCAGGGCATCGGAAAGAAAATTGCCCAGCGGATCATTTTGGAGCTGAAAGACAAGCTGGCCAAGGGCCAACTGCCCACAGAAGGGGAGCAGGGGGGCGTTGCCGTTACGGTGATCCCCCAGGACAAGGCCTCGGAGGCCTCCGCCGCCCTGGCTGTGCTGGGCTATGGGCCCGGGGAAATCAGTGTGGCCTTGAAGGGTATGGATTTGGAGGCCCTCTCCCTGGAAGAGATCGTCCGCCAGGCCCTGCGCCGGATGATGAAGTGAGGGGGCAGGCCTGATGAGTATCGACTTTTCCCAGGAAGAGAGCCAGACCCCTCTGGTGACCACTGCTCTCCTGCAAGAGGACGGGGCGGAGGGAAGCTTGCGCCCTAAGAGCTTGCAGGAATACATTGGCCAAAGGAAGGCCAAGGAGAATTTGTCCATTTTCATCGACGCGGCCAAGCT
Organism: Evtepia sp.; assembly: GCF_056797215.1. Classification (NCBI taxonomy): domain Bacteria; kingdom Bacillati; phylum Bacillota; class Clostridia; order Eubacteriales; genus Evtepia; species Evtepia sp. The sequence continues at coordinate 6,197 of NZ_JBQILM010000025.1, read as the reverse complement.
CCGCCAGGAGCCCTTGGACCATGTGCTCCTCCACGGCCCCCCAGGCCTGGGGAAAACCACCCTCTCGGGTATCATTGCAAACGAGATGGCCGTCAATATCCGCATCACCTCCGGCCCTGCCATTGAGAAGCCGGGGGATTTGGCCGCGCTGTTGACCAATTTGAATGAAAACGATATCCTCTTTGTGGACGAGATTCACCGGCTCAACCGGGCTGTGGAGGAGATCTTATATCCAGCCATGGAGGACTATGCCATTGACATTATCATTGGCAAGGGCCCCTCGGCCAATTCCATCCGGCTGGATTTGCCTAAATTCACCCTCATTGGGGCCACCACCCGGGCGGGGCAGCTCTCGGCCCCCCTGCGGGACCGTTTCGGTGTGATCCTGCGCTTGGAGCTGTACAGCCCTGAGGAGTTGACCCAGATCATCACCCGAAGCGCCGGTATTCTGAATGTCCCCATTGAGGAGGCCGGGGCGGCGGAGATCGCCCGCCGGGCCAGGGGTACTCCCCGCATCGCCAACCGCCTGCTGCGCCGGGTGCGGGATTTTGCCCAGGTCCGGGCTGGGGGTGTCATCACCCAGGGGGTGGCGGACCAAGCCCTCACTGCCCTAGAGGTGGACCACCTGGGATTGGACGAGGTGGACCGGCGGATGCTCCGCAGCATCATCACCCACTACGGGGGCGGCCCTGTGGGTTTGGAGACCCTAGCGGCTACGGTAGGGGAGGAGTCTGTGACCCTAGAGGATGTCTACGAGCCCTACTTGATGCAGATGGGCTTCCTCACCCGGACCCCCAGGGGCCGCTGTGTGACGCCCCAGGCGTATGCCCACCTGGGCCTACCCTTTCAAGGGCAGGAGCAGTTACAATTGTAGTTGAAAACAAGGCGATATGAGGATTTCGGATGGAAGAAAATGTGAAGTTGGCGGAAAAAGTTACACAAAAGGCAAGTTTTTTTCAGAAAATTTCGTATAAACTTGATAATTCCCTTGACTTCTACAGAGAATTCCTCTATAATCAGAGTTGAAAAAATATGGATACTGCGTATGTTACCAACAACAGTATGACAGATGAGCAGCTCTGTGCCCAAGCCGCAAAGGGCGACCGGAGCGCGGAAGAGACCTTAGTACTCCGGCACGTCCGCTTGGTTCGTGCCTGCGCCCGCCCCTTCTTTTTGGCAGGGGGGGACAGCGAGGACTTGCTCCAAGAGGGCATGGTGGGCTTGCTCACAGCAATCCGGGAATTTCAGGTGGATCGGGGTGCCGGCTTTCGTACCTTTGCCGCGCTGTGCATCCGCCGCCGGATCATCTCCGCAGTGCGCACTGCCGCAGGCGGCAGGCACTGGCCGCTCAACAGCGGAGTATCCTTGGAACCAGCCCTCTTTTTGGCGAACCAGGATTTGGCTCCCCTTGGCATGGCATACCGCAGACAGGAAAACCCAGAGGATGTTGTGATCCATCAAGAGGATCTCAGTGCGTTAGAGGCAGCCATCCAAAGCCGCCTGACAGACCTGGAAGCTCAGGTCCTTGCGCTGTATCTCAGTGGGTCTTCCTATTCTGAGATTGCCAAAGAGGTATCAAGGTCCACAAAGTCGGTGGACAACGCTGTGCAGCGCATCCGGCGCAAGATTGCACAGTATCTTTCCCGCGGCGGTTACAGCGAAAGCTGATCGCATATTTTATCGGACCCAAGCAGGGCCATCAAGTCAAAGAGAGGATTATAAGCATGTACGAAGACAAGACCTTAGTATGCAAAGAGTGTGGAAATGAGTTTGTGTTCACCGCTGGTGAGCAGGAGTTCTATGCAGAGAGAGGCTTCCAGAACGAGCCCCAGCGCTGCAAGACCTGCCGCGACGCCCGCAAGGCCGCGTCCCGTGGTCCCCGCGAGTACTTCACCGCAGTCTGCGCTTCCTGCGGCAACGAGGCACGGGTTCCCTTCGAGCCCAAGTCTGACCGCCCCGTATACTGCAGCGAGTGTTTTGCTCGCATGAGAGAAGCATAATTTGCAATACGAAAGCGTGGGG